>JAQYWL010000254.1 GCA_030145035.1 Desulfobacteria bacterium
GAGGGACGTTGTTACCTTCTGACCTTATAGTAAATACTCATATACTTCTTTATCATTGAACAGTCCCCGATTCTTGCAACAATAGGAATCATTTAATGTTGTAGACTTCATCATGGGGTCCCAACAGTACAAACTTAATGGGGGAAACTTGGGGACGTCCATTTGTAAATCAGTAACTCATTAGGCTGCGCCGCGTTAGGCAGAGCGCAAAGCGCAGAGGGCCCCAGTGGAATACGCTACGCTGTCACTGACGTGAATTCCACGGGGTAAACATAGAGCATAGGGCATAGGGCATAAGGTAACGTTATTTGTTATTTGTTATCGGTTATTAGTGAACCTACATGAGCGGGCATTGGGCACCGGTTAAATATGCTACGCACTTAACAGGGCAGGCATAGAGCAGAGCGTAACGCGCAGAGGGCAGAGAGCATGGCGCGTAGCGCAGAGCTGAAAGCGTAAGGCGCAGAGGGCTGCGCCGTGTTAGGTGTTAGAAAACAGAGGGGTCAGATCTCAACATTTGACATTCTATCCGTTATAAGGAACTTTCGTTTGAAGATCGCTTCCGCCCCGGTGGAATAAACTCCCCAGAGGAATAGTTTCAGATTCCACGGGGCAAGCCGTATTCCACCCCAGTAAGATCTAAAGGACTTACGGATCAAGCAGAGGGTTGAGGTATGAGGCAAAAAACTGAAAGCCAATCAAAGATTTGATCCTCACGGGCGGTTACGACACGAGAATCCCCTACCGTCTCTTGAGAGAAGATATGTCTTTTGCCTTATCAATGACCTACCTGGTCGTTCTATCTCTTTTTACGCCATTCTATTATGTTTCTAGAATCCAATCCTACCGCTTCCAATGTCCTTTTCAAGGTCTTTCTCTTATATATCTCCTTGCCATGGTTCACTACAGTGGTCTTCTTGCCAGTGCCAGCATCTTTCCAAACCTCATGGCTTCCCTTGGCTTGTCGAAAAAAATAGATATTATGGTCATTTAGGAACTTTGCCAATTCATAATAATCTATGTTAGGAAAACTCTCCCCCATCCTAAGCCCCTATATATTCCAGTATGGTAACTGTGGAATTTGTATCCACTGGTGGTGGAAGTTGTTGGTTTTCAGCTATCATATCTTCTATAAAAACCTTCATTACATCTTCAATGATGCTTAAGGCCTCTCCGCGGGTTTTAGCCTCTGCATGGCATCCCGGCAGGCTGGGGCAACTGGCCAGGTACCCCCCTTCTTCCAAAGGTTCAATTACTACTGGATAAGCGTATCGTGTCATGAAACCTCCTCTTCATGTTTTAACGTTTATACGTTATTTTGTTTTGTGGACATTTAGGGGACGTTGTTGACTATGTTGAATAACTTTGTTTTTTTCACCGCCCACTCGCTTTGTTCATGGGGCATGGAGCATAAGGTCCAAAGTCCAGGGAAATTTGGTGACCTTTAGTTTTCGATGATTTTGCGAACAACGGCGGCAAGTTTCGGAATATGGTTCTTGCAGATATCGAAGATAATCTCATGATCCACAATATCATAATGGTGTGAAATGATATCTCGCAGCCTCATGATTTTATTCCACGGTATCTCCGGATACTTTTCAAACAAGGAGGGAACAAGTTTTTCGGAGTTCTTCAACAATTCACCAACAACCTGAAGCCTCATGGCAATAGCATCCAGGACAAGAACACCCTCCGGAGTCGAGACGAAGTCATCAGCACGAGTTATCTCTGAAAAACGACTCCTGATCAGCTCAATTGACTCGAGCACGCTTTGGAGATTATCTTTGACGATATTATCAGGCATAGATTGCGTCCTTCTCAACCCTTTCGAAAAAACGACTTCTGAGCACACTGCTTTTCCGAACTAATTCGACTCTTCGTCCCAGTTTTTCCTCCAGGTAAATACTTAGGCCAGCTAGCCATTCAAAGCGTGGCTCTTTCAGCTCTACTAAAATATCGACATCGCTATCAGCATTCTGGCTTCCTTTTGCATAAGAACCAAAAAGACCGATATTGACCACACCAAATTCTTTACTGAGATAGGCCTTGTCGGTTTTCAGAAAGTCAACTATGTCCGCCCGCGATAGCTTTTTCTTCATAATAAGGTCCGCCACCTAAGAAAACTCGTAACTCTTTTGAAATATCGCACAGATGTTCGGTTTTGTCAAGGGCAACTTTGGGGACGTTGTTGACTATGTTGACTTCCTTGAGTGCAGAGCGCCCCGGTGAAATAGTTTCAAATTTAACGGGGTAAACATGGAGCAGAGGGCCCGGTGAAATATGCCATAGGATTTCACCCCAGTACGATCATTGCGACCCACCCTACAGGAATATGCTTCGCATTCCACCGGGCAAGCGGGGCGGGCGGGTCAGGCAAAGCTGAAAGCGAAAAAAGTTCAGAACTCAAGAGCGAAGAGCGCCCCGGTCGGCTTTACAACACGATAGAGTCTATTTTATCAACAACTCTGAAATGCTTGTCCCTTGTCAAGAGCGTTCCTCCCACTTCCATGCAACACGCTGCGATCCACACATCGTTAATCGGTATCTTTTTTCCTTTTTTCTTCAAGGCAAGGTATATTATAGCATATTTTCTGGCGACATCAGCAGTTACATCAATGATCTCAATTTTCAATCGATTTACGATCTGTCGCAGCTTTCTCTCGTTAATTTGCTGCCTCTTTCCATGCATAAACCCAAAAGCCAGTTCACCAACAACAATGGACGGGATATAGATATACTCCCCATGAGTCGCTATCACATCCACAGTCTCGTCAAGACCCTCCGCATAGTCACAATAAATGTTTGTATCCAGAACCAGTTTCAACGCCAGTCCTCCTCATCCACTCTTTCGAAAATTTCCATTGACTTCCTCAACTCTACGGCTTCTTTATGAGAAAGCCAGCCGGCCATTTCTCTAATAGACTGTTCCCGGGGCTTGGTCAACCCCAATTTTTCATACACGGCTTCAAGGATAAACGCAGACTTTGTCTTTCCCAATTTCGACGCAGCTCTTTTTATTAGCCTCTCTTTATCTGAAGGTATCCTCAAACTTAACGGCATAAGCGCCCACCTCCTTGTATCTCATTACAAACTTATTGTATTGCACACAGGCCTTCGTGTCAAGTTATAAAATCGCTGGTGTGTTTTGGGGGACGTCCTTTACTTTTTAACTTTCGGGTGCTTTCGCAGACTCTCCAAGGGAACTTTGTAAAGCGAAAAGGGGCAACTTTGGGGACGTTGTTGACTAGGGCAACTTTGGGGACGTTGTTGACTATGTTGACTTCCTTCTACAGGCAAAGCGCAGAGAGCGCGGCGCATAGCGCATAGGGCAGAGTGGAAAAAGCGTTAGTTACTCTTGAAGAACTCAACGAGATCTATGATGTCCTTTGTTTTCAATAGGGTAATTTTATCTATTTCCTCAAAATCGGAGTCATTACTCCACAGGGGAGCCCCGGTTTCCAAGGTGAGTGCGAGGATATCAACATCAAATGGGTCCCGATCACCAATAAGATCTTGTGCCGTCGATAAAGACCTTTCATACTCTCTGGATTGACACGCTCTTACCGGGATTAGCTCAAATAAAAGCAGGAGGTCCGCAGGACTTTTTTCAGTATACCCAGCCAACATGGGAAGATATTTCTTCACTTCCCATGTTGTCCGCTCCGTGGTAAGAAGTTCGAAATTCGGGTTGAACAGAAGCTCTGCCGCTTTACCACCTATTAACGCCGAGATAAAGACGTTGGCATCGACAACAAGTTTCATGTAGCCGGTGACCTGCTTTGTGAGTGGCGAAACCGCTCAAAATCAGCAATGATTTCATCTTCTGTCACACCCTTTGCAGCCAACTTACGCTGGATATCTGCCACTCCCTTCATAAACATATCTCTTTTGTATTCCAATACTTTTTCCTTAAGGATATCCTCAATGAACTGCTTCTCTTCCGCATAACCACACTTCCGCGCCACCCTATGAATTTCCTTTGCCAGTGAATCTGATAATGTTATAGTCCGCATATCTTGTTCCTCCGTCATTTTGATCTATTTTTCCATTTTACCATGAAAGAGGCGTTACGTCATCTATTAAAGGGGCTGGCCCCGTTTCCTTCCTTTGGCCTTTGGGGTCCGACCGACCTAAATCATTGCATTTTCAGCAAATGGCCTCAAAAATGAGAGTCTCAAAACTTGTGAAAACTTGGGGACATCCAGACGACTTGGACGACTTGGGGGACGGTCTTTACTTTTTAACTTTCTCGGCTCCTCAGTTAGACAATAGATAGCTCATGGCGTGGGGCAGAGCGCAGAGAGCATGGCGCGTAGCGCATAGAGCATAGGGCATAGAGCAGATGGCGAAGCTGAAAGCGTAAAGCTCAAGGCTGAAAGCTGAAAGCTATTAGACAGGATTTACAAGATTTACAAGATTCTTTCTCAGTTTCCGCCTGCCCGCCATCGCGAGACGCTCAGGCGAGGCGGACGGGGATGAAAC
>JAQYWL010000326.1 GCA_030145035.1 Desulfobacteria bacterium
AAACCCTGGGACATTATCAGTAAAATGCTATCATGTTACCCCCTTGAGCCAGTAATCTCGCAAGATCTTCAGTAGACGAAGAGGGCACGCTAAGTATGGCGACCCATTAGATCACCAACAGGAATTTCCTTTTTTGAGCGGCGAAGCCCTCAGGGGCGTAGGCCCTACGGGCCGGAAGCCGCGTCATATAAAATCGCGAAGCGATTTTATAACTTGAAAACAAGGGTGGCTATCGTTGCAACAATGTGCTAAAGCACCCCGTGTCACCGGTTGCCATTCAGCGCGGGAGAGGCTTCACATGCAAGGGCTTCAGCGTTTCCAGGAAGGTGAGTTGAGGATCGTCAATGATGCGGTGGCCATTGCCGAGGAGATAACCAGCAATGCCTACAAGATATCTTCGGCCGAATGGAGGGGCCAGCGTTATGATGTCAAGTCCCTAACAGACCTGACTCCTGATGAGGTTTTACACGACGGGCCCTTTGCGCAGATTATAAGGTATGTCGGGCGCAAGACCGAAACATCGCTCAGTTCCTCAAGGTACGATTTCTATAAGATATGCCTTCAGGACCATACCATTCTTTCTGCCCTTAAGAAATTTCCTGAGCTGCGGTTGTTTCCGTTTATGCTCTACATTGTGACCCACGAATTAATCCATGTCGTCAGGTTCACAAAGTTTCTTCAAGCCTTCGATGCGTCGGCAAAAGAGAAGATCATAGAAGAAGCCCGAGTTCATGAAAAGACCCAAGCCATTTTGAGACCCACACAAACACCCGGCATGGCTGCTGTGTTTGAGTTTTACGGGGCCTGGCAGGGGCCGCTCGATGATCTAAGGGACATGGAGTGAAACAATTTTGCCGTATGGCAATTTTGCTTCTTGACAAATGGGCTCGGTTTATTATTTTATATGAGCTTTCGGTAGAGGGAGGTACGAAGATGCCCATTTACGAATATGAGTGCACAAAATGCGGCAGGGTTGAAGAAGCTTGGCAGAAATTTTCGGACAAGTCTCTTGAGACCTGCAAGCACTGTTCCGGCAAACTTCACAAACTTATATCTCAGAGCAGCTTCCATCTTAAGGGAACAGGCTGGTATGCGACCGACTATGCGAATAAATCGGGGGGTTCGTCACCCGAAAGAAAGGGCAAAAAGCCAGATACCGAGCTGACATCTTCTAAGAAACCCGAACAAAAGGAGTGAGATGGTCTGGCAAACCGCAGACGTTGACTGAACCCCGACGTTGCAAGAAATCTTATGCCGTATTTCGTACACTTGGGTGACTCTTAATGCAACATCGGGGTGAACAAAGGATCAAACAGAAATAGCCTCTGTAAGTCTCTCGTTGCCAATCAGAGAATTGTTTCTCCTATCCCCTTTACAAACTTAGGTATCTTAGGTAGATGATTATAATTCGGGATATTTTTTTGAACACTAAAAAAAATCTTTTTCATGCCTTTATGCACGAATATTACGAAAGGGGGGGGCAATAAGGCTCTTGTTGTTGGGGAGCTTAAGGGGTCCGCCGGAGGCGGATCAGTAGATGTTACAGGGAAAAATTCTTAGGAAGAAGGAGACTGAGCACTATGAAGATTAGACCGTTGCAGGACCGAATTCTCGTGAAACGTCTTGAAGAGGAAGAAACGACCAAGGGAGGCATTATCATACCCGATACGGCCAAAGAAAAACCCTCGGAAGGCTTGGTAATTGCAGTTGGTAAAGGGAAGGTTTTGGAAAATGGTACGCAACTGCCTCTTGACGTGAAAAAAAACGACCGGATACTCTTTGGCAAATATTCGGGCTCCGACATAAAGATCGAGGGTGAGGAATATCTTATCATGCGGGAAGATGATGTGCTGGGAGTTATTGAAAAGAAGTAGCAAGACAGGACTATACCAGACAGCAATCAAGCGATAACAAAAAACCTTCAGGAGGATGTATCAATATGGCTGCAAAAGAGATAAAGTATGCAATGAAGGCCAGGGAAGCCGTTCTGAAAGGCATCAACACCTTGTCGGATGCGGTCAGGGTCACCCTGGGCCCCCGGGGTAGAAACGTAATTCTGGAGAAATCATGGGGTGCTCCCACTGTGACCAAGGACGGTGTCACCGTGGCCAAGGAGATCGAGCTGGATGACAAGTTTGAGAACATGGGTGCGCAGATGGTCAAGGAGGTCGCCAGCAAGACCAGTGATGTGGCAGGCGATGGTACCACCACTGCTACCATACTGGCCCAGTCTATATACAACGAGGGTCAAAAGCTAGTAGCTGCGGGCAATGATCCCATGTCCATCAAGCGAGGTATTGACAAGGCCGTGGAAGTGGTCGTTTCAGAACTGGCAAAGATGAGCAAGCCGACCAAGGACCAACGAGAAATCGCCCAGGTGGGCTGCATTTCGGCCAATAATGACGAAACCATTGGAAACATCATTGCAGAGGCGATGAACAAGGTTGGCAAAGAGGGTGTCATCACGGTGGAAGAGGCAAAGAGCATGGAAACCACCCTCGAAGTGGTAGAAGGTATGCAGTTCGACCGTGGCTATCTCTCCCCGTATTTTGTAACGGATCCCGAGAAGATGGAGACATCTCTGCAAGATCCTTACATCTTGATTCATGAAAAGAAGATCAGCGTGATGAAGGATATGCTTCCTATACTCGAGCAGGTTGCCAAGATGGGAAAACCTTTTATTATCCTTGCTGAGGATGTGGAAGGAGAGGCCCTGGCCACACTGGTGGTCAATAAACTGCGCGGAACACTTCAGTGCGCGGCTGTCAAGGCTCCGGGTTTTGGGGATCGGAGAAAGGCCATGTTGGAGGATATTGCCATTCTCACCGGCGGACAGGTGATTTCCGAAGACCTGGGTATCAAGCTGGAGAACATCACGGTTTCTGATCTTGGAAGGGCCAAACGGATGACCATTGATAAGGATAATACCACCATTGTGGACGGCGCCGGGACACGCTCTGCCCTGGAGGGCCGGGTGCGCCAGATAAGGGCCCAGATCGATGAGACCACATCCGACTATGACCGGGAAAAGCTCCAGGAGCGTCTGGCCAAGCTGATTGGCGGCGTGGCTGTGATTAACGTGGGTGCGGCAACCGAGCCGGAAATGAAGGAAAAGAAGGCGCGCGTGGAGGATGCCCTGAACGCAACCCGCGCCGCAGTGGAGGAGGGGATTGTAGCCGGTGGCGGTGTGGCCCTTGTTCGGGCTATTCCGGCCCTTGATAAGATAAAGATCAAGGCGGCCCAGAAGATCGGTGCCAGGATTGTGCAGCGCGCCCTGGAAGAGCCTCTGCGTCAGATTGCTGAAAACGCAGGTCACGAGGGCTCCGTGGTTGTGGATAAAGTGAAGAACGAAAAGGGCGGCTTTGGCTTTAATGCTGATACGGAAAAATACGAAGACCTCATGGAAGCGGGCGTGATCGATCCCACCAAGGTCGTTCGCTATGCCCTTCAGAACGCAGCCAGTGTGGCCGGGCTGATGCTGACGACCGAGGCCATGGTGGCTGAAAAGCCTGAAGAGAAGAAGGAAATGCCTCCTATGCCTCCGGGCGGCGGTATGGGCGGAGGAATGTACTAACGTGAGCCCCGGTCCTTAAGCGTAAAGCCTCCTAAAAAGGCCCTCATGCACAGGCATGGGGGCTTTTTTGTGCCTTGACAACCAAAGACGTTATGATATTTGGATTGTCAACTTCATGACGGGCTCAACGGGCCAACCGGCTCAACGGGCTCAACCGACCAGAGTTGACTGTTGGGGAATGCTATGGACTATAAACAGACCCTGAACCTTCCCAGGACCGCCTTTCCCATGAAGGCCAGCCTCCCTCAACGAGAGCCCGAGGTTCTAAAAAGATGGCAGGCGATAGGACTCTACGGTCAGATCAGGGAATCGTCCAAGGGTAGGCCCCGGTTCATTCTGCATGATGGGCCGCCTTATGCCAACGGAAATATCCATATCGGTACGGCCCTTAACAAGATCTTGAAAGATATGGTGATCCGATCCCGTCAGATGAACGGATTTGACGCGCCCTACGTGCCGGGTTGGGATTGTCACGGTCTTCCCATAGAACACCAGGTTGATCAGGAGCTTGGTGACAGGAAAAAGGGGATGACCCGGGTCGAGATACGAAAGCAATGCAGGGCATATGCTGAAAAATATGTTGAGGTGCAAAAGGAAGAGTTCAAAAGACTCGGCGTGTTGGGCGAGTGGGATAATCCTTACCTCACCATGAAACATAGTTACGTGGCCACCATTGTAAGAGAGTTCGGGAAATTTGCCCTTGATGGAAGCCTCTTTAAGAGTAAAAAGCCTATCTACTGGTGCAGCACGTGCAAAACCGCTCTGGCAGAAGCAGAAGTAGAATACGAGATGCGCACCTCTCCGTCCATCTATGTGAAGTTTCCTTTGGTTTCGGACATAAGCGGCGATTTTCCTTCCCTGAAGGGGAAGAAACTTTACTTGATCATCTGGACCACAACCCCGTGGACGATTCCAGCTAACCTGGCTGTTGCCTTGCATCCTGCTTTTGAATATGTGGCAGTGGAGATTGGGCGCGATGAGGTTTTCATCATGGCTCGAGGTCTTCTGGAAAGTACCATGGAGGCTTTAGGGATCAAGGAATATGAGATATTGGCACAAGTCGATCCGATAAGGCTTGAACACAAACTTTGCTCTCATCCCCTTTACGAACGTCAGTCTCTAATTATCCTGGCCCGGCACGTGACCCTGGATGCGGGGACCGGTTGTGTGCATACTGCCCCAGGTCACGGACGGGACGATTATGAAGTGGGCCTCGATTACGGCCTGGACATCTACTCCCCTGTAGACGATGATGGCCGCTTTGCAGACGATGTGGAATTCTTTGCAGGCATGTTTGTCTTCGATGCCAACAGCGCTGTTATGGCCAAGCTTGCAGAACTTGGAACGCTCATTACCAAAGGGAGCATAGAGCATACCTATCCGCATTGCTGGCGGTGCAAGGAGCCGGTGATCTTTCGGGCCACCGAGCAGTGGTTTATCTCCATGGAAAAGGCGGGGCTGAGACAAAAGGCCCTGAGGTGTGTTGACCGGGTCACCTGGATACCGGTTTGGGGACGTGACCGCATTTATGGGATGATTGAAAACCGCCCGGACTGGTGCATCTCGCGGCAGCGGTCATGGGGCGTGCCCATAGTGGCCTTTTACTGTAAAGAATGCGGCAAATATCTCATCACCCGGGAAATCATCGATCATGTCTCCGGCCTCTTTGAACTCCACGGCGCTGATATCTGGTTTGAAGCCGACAATTCTGTCCTACTGCCGGAAGGAACCACTTGTCCTGAGTGTAAGGGCAACACGTTTGAGAATGAAGAGGATATCCTGGATGTATGGTTCGATTCCGGCGTGAGCCATGCGGCCGTGCTCGAAAGCAGGGATCACCTCAGTTGGCCTGCTGACATGTACCTGGAAGGGAGCGATCAGCACCGGGGATGGTTCCACAGCGCTCTTCTCACCGCAGCGGGCACCCGTGGCAGGGCACCTTACGAAAGCGTGCTGACCCATGGTTTCGTAGTGGATGGCAAGGGAGAAAAGATGTCCAAATCCAAGGGGAATGTGATTGCGCCGAGTGAAATCATCAACCGATATGGTGGTGAGATCCTGCGATTGTGGGTTGCAGCTTCGGATTACCAGGACGACATACGAATCTCGGAAAAGATCCTCAAACAGCTCACGGACGCCTACCGCCGGATTCGGAATACAAGCCGTTTTATACTTGGAAATCTGGGCGATTTTGATCCTGAAGCAGATGCCATACCGTACAGAAACATGCTGGAAATTGATCGCTTTGCCCTTCACCGTCTTCAGGGGTTGGTCAGGCGAGCCAGAGCCGCCTATGATTCCTTTGAGTTTCACGCGGTTTATCACGACCTGTACAACTATTGTACCCTGGACCTGGGCGCCTTTTACCTGGACGTTCTCAAGGACAGGCTCTATACCTCGCCTGCAAGGTCATCTGTCAGGCGCTCAGCTCAGACTGCCCTTGGCACGATACTCGATACAATGGTCCGCCTCATGGCCCCCATCCTATCTTTTACGGCCGAGGAGGTATGGGCTCACATGCCCGCCACCGATGTTAGGCCGGCCAGTGTGCATCTGACTCAATTGCCAAAAGTAAACGAGACCTTTTTGGATGATGAATTGGCCGCAAGGTGGGAGTCTATCCTTCTTATCAGGGGAGAGGTTAGCAAGGCCCTTGAAGAGGCCAGAGGCCGGAAAATCATTGGCCACGCTCTGGATGCGGCAGTGACTCTATCCATACCGGAGGAATTCGGCGCAGTGGTGAAGCCGAATGCCGACGAACTGCGGACAGTCTTCATCGTTTCCAGGGTAAACATCCTGGCCAAGGAAGGACTTCCCGCCCGCCTCGCAGGCCCGCCCGCCTCGCCTGAGCGAGAGCGACCCGCCTGCCATCGCCTCCCCGCTCAGGACTTGGGCGCCCGCCAAAGACTGGCATTGGCGGGCAGGTGGCGGGCAGGCGAGAGCGTTGCGGGCAGGCCTGATGCGTACCACAGCACCAGCATTCCGGGCCTTGCCGTTCGCATCGATCCTGCGCCCGGCGAAAAATGCGAGCGCTGCTGGATACATGATCCTTCGGTCGGTATGGACGGGCTTCACAAGACCATTTGTGCCCGATGCCTGAAAGTGCTGCTTGATATTGAGAATTGAATATTGAATATTGGGCATCCTTCACACAAGGCAAAAAGTAGTTTACACTTTTTTTCACCACCCCAGGTTTCAGGTTTCAGTGTTCAGGTTTCAGGTCTTGCTTTTTCAGTTTCTGACACCTGAAACCTGACACCTGGTGCCAGGTTTCAGATCTCGCGTTTGTCGCTCCTGATACCTGACACCTGACACCTGACACCTGACACCTGACACCAAAAAGTAGGAACAAAAAAACTCATCTCTTGGCGCCCGCATCCTTGATAAGTGTAAACTGAAGAATGAAACATGCCGAATATTGTTTTCAATCTTCAATCTTCAATCGTAAATCTTCAATCGTAAATCTTGTCTGGGTTCTTTATGGTGAACAATTACAGAAAATATATGATTTTCCTGCTGATTATGGCAGCCATACTCCTAATTGATCAGGTAACCAAGGGGCTTGTCACGCAAAGGTTTTCGCTTCATGAAAACCTGGAGGTCATTCCGGGATTCTTTAACCTGACCCATATTCGAAATACGGGTGGTGCTTTCGGATTGCTCGCAGGGGAGGCATCCCGGTTACGAACCGGATTGTTTCTTGCGATCTCCTGCGTGGCCCTGGGGATCATTTTTTACCTTTATGCGAGAATTCCTCCCGGTAAACCATGGCTGAATGCCGGTCTTGCCATGATATTCGGAGGGGCCCTGGGCAATCTCATCGATCGCCTCCGTTTCGGAGAGGTCGTGGATTTCCTCGATTTTCATATTGGGACCTTACACTGGCCCGCTTTCAATGTGGCTGACAGTGCCATCTCCGCAGGCGTCGGGATATTCTGTTTTTGCTTCCTGTTTAAGAAAAAGGGAACTTAAGCTCCGCTTCGCTCGGCAATTGGAATGATTGAGTTTGCAAGAGCGCCAATAAATATCTATACTTTCAACAGGTTGTAGAAATTCGGAAACGGAAAATCATGTATCCTGTCTTATTCCGCATAGGTCCCTTTACCCTCCACACTTACGGCGTTTTCGTAGCCATGGCCTTCCTGTCGGCCATCGCGCTGGGCCTTCGGCAGGCGCGAAGAGAGGGCGAAGATACTAATAAGATCCTGGACCTGTGTTTCTATGCGCTTGTAGCGGCTATAGTCGGCTCCCGGTTATTATATGTCCTGGTCAACTGGTCTTCCTTCAAGCATGATCCTTTCGAGATTGTCCGTATATGGCACGGCGGGCTGGTGTTTTATGGCGGATTCATTGGCGCCGTAATAACAGCGCTCTGGTACATAAGAAGAAAAGGGCTTCCCCTCTTAAAAACCGTGGATATTATGGCCCCTTCCATAGCATTTGGACTCTTTGTGGGCCGGATTGGTTGTTTTTTTGCCGGATGTTGCTATGGCAGAACTTGCGATCTGCCGTGGGCTGTCGTCTTTACACATGCAGAGTCTTTGGCGCCCAAGGGGGTGCCCCTTCATCCTACCCAGCTCTATTCGTCCCTCAATAGCCTTTTGATCTTTTTTGTACTTGTGGGGCTCAGGCGCGTCAAAGGGTTTGAGGGCCGGATATTTTTGGCCTATGTCCTCCTCTATGGTGTCACGCGCTTCATCTTAGAACGCTTTCGCGGGGATGAGCGGGGCATGTTTGTTGAGGGCATGCTTTCTACTTCTCAACTCATTGGACTGATCATGGCAGTGATTGCCGTAGCCATGATGATCATCTTGAGGCGGCGGAAGTGATGACCAATGACAAATGACCAATGACAAATGACCAATGAGTAGTTATAAAGATCTATCCAAGCTCTTAGTTGAGGTCGGAAAAGGCGGGGTTGCCCCGGTTTATCTTTTGTACGGGGATGAATTCCTTTATAAATCAGCCTTCAAGCTCCTCTTGGATGCGCTTGTTCCGCCACATCATAAAGGCCTGAACTACGAAGCAATAGATGGTGCAAGCGAAAACGTATACGAGATCATTGAATGTCTAAATACATTTCCGCTGATTCCATCCGCCAAGGTGATTGCGGTTCATGGTACAAGAATATTCTATTCGGCTGTGGCTGTTGATGATCTCCTCAATAAATCAAAAGAGGCCTTTGAAAGACAGGACCTCAAAGAATCTGCTCGCTATCTCCTCCACATGCTAAGTGTGGCTGGCATGTCGCTTGATGATGTTAAGGACGGAAACTGGAACCGAGTTTCGGACAAGAAGCTGATGGAGAGCATAAACAAACATGCTCCCGAGGCATGGCTGGATCAGGTCATCGCCTATTGCGTGCAGGAGAAAATGACAGTGCCGGTCCATCAGGATGATGCTGAGGTGTTGAACAATGCCATCCTTGCAGGATATCCGAAGACAAACCATTTGGTCCTTACAACCGACCTTGTTGACAAGCGCCGGAAGCTGTACAAAACGATCAATAAAACAGGGGTGGTGATTGACTGCTCTGTTCCTAAAGGTGATAGGGCAGCAGAGAAGCGCCAGCAGCAAGTGGTCTTGAAGGCTCTCATGAAAGAGACCTTAAGCAAGGCCGGAAAAACCATGGTGCCTGGCGGGTTTGAGGCACTGTATGAGAAGATCGGCCCCGACATGCGCAGCTACAGCAATGAGCTGGAAAAGTTGATCGCCTTTGTGGGGGACCGGAAGGAGATTTTGCCTTCTGACATTGAAACAATCTCAAAAAGAACCAG
>JAQYWL010000114.1 GCA_030145035.1 Desulfobacteria bacterium
ATTTAGAAAGACAGAAAACCCTTTCAGTGCATGCGATCAAAGACAAAACCTGTGATTTTACCACTAAATACTTTGCTGTCTACCATTTACAATGCCTTGCCCAAACACATCCTGAGATTATTGGCCGAGAGACCATTTCCACCCTGGAAGGGCTTCTTAAAAATTCAGGGTTTTCTCGTCAAAGACAGGGCTTCTTCCTATTCAGGCTAGCCGCTGACACGCTAACTTCTGTTATCGTCCATTCCAAAGATAAATCCATGGCCGACCAGGCACTCTCTGCCCTTAAGAACATCCTTGGCACGACCACTGGGCATGCTCATCGAGTGAGTGCTGAGGCCCTGGGCGCCCTCCCATTTTCAATTCACGGCCCTGACATAAAGGGTGCCATCATAGAAAATGTGCCCCGGGCGAACTGGCAGCAAATATTGGATGAAAAGGGCCTTAAGATTTTTTCTCCTCCTGCATTTATCGGAAGGAGTTTAGTCGCTCCACTTGATCAAGGAAACAGATTGTTGGTCTTCAAACTGGCCCTGGCCGACGATTCTCCTGACTCCCTATTCAGAGAAGCCCTTTGGATGGAACATCTTCGTGCAGAAAGCTATCCTTTTCCTTTGAGGTTTAATATTCCTGTGGCAATAAAGATTGAGGATACCTATGTATTCAGCTTAAAGGATGTGCCTGTAAGGGCGTCTCAGAACATAGACCTTCATCCAAAAGGATATGCCATTGGTTTTATTGCTGATAAGGGTTATTTCACCTATCCTAACGATTCTAGAATGGAAAGACGACTCACTGATAAAGAATTCAGAGAGGTTATGTTCAGAAATGCCTGGCTGTTAGGAAAACTGACCTCTTTGGGCATTGTCCATTCTGCTCCTATCCCCCTCTTTCATAACCGGGTTCAAACGTGCAGAAGAAGAGATCATGGCCTCTATGAATGGTTCCGAGCAGGGCGGCTTGACAGGTGGCTTGATTCCTGCGCCTATCCCAATCTTGGTGTTACAGGCATCAGGGACCTCGAACACTTAATTACCTTCAAAGGCCCGAGCCGGAATCTTTACCGCCATATCGGCAGCCATATTCTGAGCCTGTTATTGATAACAGGTAGCTATTTTCGTAACAAAGATAGAGGCAAAGTCGGGTTTGATAAGCACGCCAAGCCTGTGGATGCTCGGGACCTTTTTGACAAACAAGTCTTTAAGGAGATTATCCGGGGAGTTTTTCTTAGTTACTACCATGGGTTTGTAGAAACAGAATTCAGGGGAGGGTTCCCTTTCAATCTGGATGAAGTTACTTCCCGCATGATCGAAGAAATGGGCGTAGATCGCCATATGGAAGAGATATTAAGAGTCGCAGACCAAAAAGAAATGAGTGATGAAGAGTTCATGTGTTTCTTGGGAGAGAGAGGATATTCTGACCAGAAAATAAACGAACTTCAAAAAGGAATCAAAGATATCGTTATCCATAGCGGGCCACACTTGGGTGGGTTTAACGAAACTATATCACTGCCCGAACTCATTGAGTCGGTAGCAACGATCTCCGCTTTATGTATCGCAGGCAGATATTGGAGAGAAAGCTTTTGCTAGCAGACCCCGGTCCTTACTCCACATCTTTTCAGCAATCCTTCATCTTCTAAGAAGTTATTTAGTTATTTAAGGACGTCCCCCTTTCCCGCACCCTTTCCCGCAAAGTTATGGAATTGAGCTTATCGGACATTGCCTTTGTTGCCTCTTTCCATATGCTGCGGGTCAAACAATCCTCGGATTTGTCGCACATATCAGGATTTTCAATGCACTCCGACAGGTTGATTCCACCTTCGAGGAGGCCTACAATTTCTCCGATAGAAATTTCATTCGGGCTCTTTGTGAGCATATGACCTCCTTTGGGCCCCCGAATACTCTCCACATAACCAGCCTTCTTCAACGGAATAATGAGCTGCTCAAGATACTTGACTGAGACATCCACCCGCTTTGCAATGTCACCTATCTGCACAGGCCCCTCATCATAATGTTTTGCCATATCGAGCACCATCCTTGTTCCATAACGAGCTTTAGTTGACAATTTCATGGTACAACCCCCTGCTTATGTTGCAGTCTCTTTCCCTTTGTTCCTCTCAATGCACCGCGCCTTGCCCTTCACCCCTATCTTATTGATCGTGCCCATGGGCAATTCAGGGCTCAGCCCACATTTTCCATAATAATTCCAAGGCTCTGGAATTCTTGATTTGAGGATATCGGGCCTAGTGGCTACTAGAATAATATAGAATAGCCTGTAGGCCTCGCCCTGTCAAGCAGGTAGTATGGCATAAAACAAAATAAATATTTATCCGACGAGGGCCCAAAGAAAGTCTTGACAAAGTGCTGCTACTATAATATAGATAAATTTAATATATAAAGAAGACCTCCTTTTGCTGGATTCTCCCTTTATACATAGTGCCTGAACGAAAAGTCATATTCAGGCAAAATCCGAATATCGAAACCCGAAATCCGAAACAAATTCGAATACCGAATGACAAAATGACCAAAACTAATACATTGAAAATGCTATGTTTTTGTCATTGGAGCATTTCTATTTCTGTCATTGTTTCGGATTTCGTGTTTCGGATTTCGAATTTTTGACCGAAAAAACAGAGGTTTTCGGTCAAGGACTACATATGAGGCATACGAAGACGAATTCAGAGAGAAGATGATAGAAGCCGGATTGCCGGTAGAAGAACAAGCAGCATCGCCATCAGAAAAAGAATAAATCTGCAAAGGAGTAGTAATGGCTGACATACCAAAAAGCTGGAAGGTTCCGCCACCAAAAGCCTGGAAGCTTTCGACACCCGAGGAGTTGGTGAAGGACGTCGATCACAAACGCTACACTCTGGGGTTAGAGAAGGGGTGGATGAGGGAACTCCCGGTTGAGATCAAACCGGGGATGCATTGTCATGCGGCCTTGCCGAAAAGGCTTGAAACCGTGGGGATGCCGAACCCGAGACAGTGGTCGGCAATGGATGAGGACTGGAAGCTGCCCAGAAACTGGAAAGAGATCATCTTAGAAGGATTCAAGGATCGGCTCGGCAGGTTCCGCTCTTTCCAGCTCTTTATGGATATCTGTGTGAGGTGCGGTGCCTGTGCAGACAAGTGCCACTACTTCATCGGCTCCGCAGACCCCAAGAATATGCCTGTTCTCAGAGCAGAGCTTCTGAGATCGATATATCGAAAGTATTTCACAACAGCAGGAAAGCTTTTGGGGCCGATTGCCGGAGCAAGAGAACTCACGTATGACGTACTAAAAGAGTGGTGGTACTATTTGTACCAGTGCACGGAATGCCGGCGCTGCTCCATTTACTGCCCTTACGGCATTGATACGGCCGAGATCACCATGATGGGCAGGGAACTGACCAATCTGCTGGGCCTAAACATCGACTGGATTGCAGCGCCTGTTGCCTTTTGTTACAGAACCGGTAATCACATGGGCATTCAGCCCCACGCCTACAAGGATATGATCGAGTTTTTCCTGGATGAAATTGAGAATGTCACTGGCGTCCGGATGTCGCCAACCTTCAACAGAAAGGGCGCTGAGATCCTCTTTATTACGCCCTCTGGTGACGTGTTTGGCGATCCCGGTACTTACACTTGCATGGGCTATCTCATTCTGTTCCACGAGTTGGGCCTGGACGTTACCTGGAGCACGTATGCCTCTGAAGGCGGGAACTTTGGTTTGTTTACCTCCAATGAGATGATGAAGAGGCTCAACGCCAAGATGTATGCGGAAGCCAAACGCTTGGGGGTGAAATGGATACTTGGCGGGGAATGCGGCCACATGTGGCGGGTCATCAACCAGTATATGGGCACCATGAACCTCGACATTGCCGAGGGCAGTAAGTTGGAGGAACCGGTCTCTCCGATTACCGGGACCAAGTTCGAGAATGCCAAATCGACGAAGATGGTTCACATCACGGAATTTACGGCAGACCTGATCAGGCATAACAAGCTAAAACTAGATCCGAGCAGAAACGATCACTTGAAGGTCACCTACCATGATTCGTGTAATCCTTCTCGGGCCATGGGGCTTTTTGAGGAGCCTCGGTATGTCATCAAGAATGTGTGCAATCACTTCTATGACATGCCGCCAGGCACCATCCGCGAGCAGACCTTCTGCTGTGGAGGCGGGTCCGGTTTGAATGCAGGCGAGGATATGGAGCTGAGGATGCGCGGGGGGCTGCCCAGGGCCAATGCTGTGAGATACGTCCATGAGAAATACGGCGTGAACAGGCTTGCCTGTATCTGTGCTATTGATCGGGCCGTCTTGCCAAACCTCATGGAATACTTCGTTCCAGAAGTAGATGTCAGCGGAACTCACGAGCTGGTGGCAAATGCCATGATATTAGAGGGAGAAAAGGAAAAGACAGTAGATTTACGTGGTGAACCCATTCCGGGAAGGGAGGAAAGCGAGTGATGTATGAGGGAGGTAAAATTATCGCCGGCATTATCATCGATCTTGCTTTTTGTATAAGTAGCTAATAATGTTAAACATTAATTAAGGAAAGGAGGGTAGTGGCATGCCAACTATTGAGTTTGAAGGGAAAACCTTTACCGTGGATGAGGACGGTTTCATTGATGACTATGCGAACTGGTGTCCGGAGTGGGTCCGCTATGTGAAGTCGACCGAGGGGATTGATGAACTAAATGATGAGCATTCCAAGTGCGTAGCTTTCTTGCGGGATTACTACGAGAAGAACGGAATTGCTCCTATGGTTCGGATCTTTTCCAAGGTCACCGGTTTCAAGCTGAAGCACATCTATGAGCTGTTCCCATCCGGCCCGGGCAAAGGCGCGTGCAAGATGGCCGGTCTTCCCAAACCGACCGGATGCGTCTAAGGCACGATTTTTGGTTTTGTGAAACAATTCGGACGTCCGAAAAAGACATCTTTTGAACGACAACGAGGTACAGAGTCTTCTTGTATCACATAACGTTACAGATCCCAAAAGAATGGAGGTAGAATAATGGAACTTAAGCACAAAACTCCTCTGCTGGATCAA
>JAQYWL010000307.1 GCA_030145035.1 Desulfobacteria bacterium
ACGAAAACACGAAAACACGAAATAAGACCGGGAAATTAAGTTGATAGGAGGCTGTCCGAGGATACGTCTTCATGTCATTTCGACCGAAGCCCGCCCTGGCGCGACATGCTTACTATGGGCTATAAGCTAATAAATCCCGGTCTGGGCCAGGGGGAGAAATCTAAAACCTATGTATTTTCAATACAATAAGATTTCTCCCTGGCCCAGACCGGGTTGTTGTATGGCACCGGTTATTATTCTCGTGTCGCACCAGGGCGGGCGCTACGCTCGAAATGACAACTTTGGTGAGTTCTCGGACAGCCTCCTATCATTCTTTTTCGTGCTTTCAATCTTTCGTGCTCCTGCCCGCCACCCGCCTGCCAACGCCTGAGACAGCATTGAGCTTATGTGCCGGCATTTCTGGCAATGGCGGGCAGGTTGCCACGTATGCTAGCATTGAAGCTGTATGCCGTGCCAGGCGATGGCAGGCGGGTTCGTGATAGTTCTTTTTTTGCTTTTTCAAGACTAAATTCAATATCTAACCGCACAGGTCCAAAAATTGTAGTAGGTTATCACTATAGTCGCCTGGGCTTCTAACGCTTGTTTTCTTTTAGCAAAGCAGAGCGTTTTCCTGGTGAGCTTTCTGTTGTGATTTCTCACGGTTAAGTTGAATCTTTCAATTGACACCTTTGAGGGCTACGAAAATTTTGGCTTTTTGGAACTGGCTGACAGTCATGAGGACGTTGAACTTAGGGATCTGAACAGGGATGTTTGGCAGATCGTTACCCTGTACGACCAAGACCTAAGATCCAGGCCCTTTCGAATAGCAAAGACAGTAACCTTTTTCCTTAGGCGAACACGAAAGAACAGGGAAGACCATGTGTGAATTTTGTACAAAACATGGAGACGGAAAGATCTGGTATAAGAATGCGGCAAACTACGCCCGGGATCTCATTGCCGATCTAAGGCGCAGGAAATATATCGAAGACTTTCTTGAATCTACAATTGGTGACGGGTTTAAGGCCCTTGGACGCCTCGAAATTCTCTTTGCCAGGAGGGGGCGGCTGCAGGCTTCCATAAAATACAATATGGAGCAGCGTGCCAAGATCGAACATTTCGGCCAGGTCCTACCCATGGAGGAGATCAAAGAGCTGGTTCTTAAGGCAGAAACCATTGTCAGAATGCCGTGCGCCTGCCGCTGGACTGTCCGAAAGAAAGAAGTCCGGTGCTGTTATGCAATCAGTTACGGTCCACATGCATGGTATAAAGGCCTTGATATGAGTTATTTCGGCAAGCCCTCCGATGAGGGCCTTGAATCATTGTCACTCCATGAAGCTCTCCATCAGATGGAAGGAATGGAAACAGATGGTGCAATACACACTATCTGGACCATGTTGACGCCTTTTATCGGGGCAGTCTGTAATTGTACTGCTCGTGATTGTATGGCCATGCGAACCCTGTCCGGCGTTGGTGTGGAAATCATTGCCAGGGCCGAACATGTTGCTGTAGTGGACACGGAGCTGTGTGAAGGATGCGGGCTCTGCGCCGAGTGTTGTCAGTTTCATGCAATAGATAGCATTCAGGGAGAAGGCAGGACGATAGCCCGGATTGATTCAAAAAAATGTTTTGGTTGCGGATTATGTCGCATGGCATGCACTACCGGGGCTCTTTCCCTGGTTCTAAGATAGAGAATTCATTACTTTCTTTTCAAAACTGGCATAGATGGATTTCAGGCGCGCTCTTTGCCTCTCCACGCACGAAGGGATGGAGGCCAGGTTCTCTCCCTGATACGGCTGTTTTTGGGCAATACTCAGACAGAAGTCCATACCCTCTTCGAGATTGTTTTTGAATGCCTGGAGGGTTCTGATTTCTCTGGGGGTGTACGTACAGTGAGTTACCTGTTTTTCAAAATAGTCCACATACATCACAATCTCGTTCGCAAACATATGTGGACGTTCGGATGAAACCAGCGACGGGCCTCTTCCGTAGATATGGTCCGCCATCTCTTTCAGTGTGTAGATCTTGTTGAACCAGGCGATATTGGGACCGGGACATATCGACTGGGGGGCTGTCTTCTCCTTGGCGATGCCTAGGGCAATAAGGGCTCCATTCCCCAGGTGGTCGCAAATGCAGGTTTTTTCCACAACCTTCCGGCAAAGCCTTTCCTTTTCACCGTCTGAAACCTCCATGTTCCTTATCTCCTCCAGTTTCATCTTTTGATATTGCCTGGAGGCCAGACAAATAGGCGTCTTGGTAAACTCGGTATTGGATACAAGGAAATGCTTCGGGCAGGGGGAGCCGGGCTTGCCTTTTGCCACCCTGTTGCGGGTCCATATTTCCGATCCTGTTTTGCGTACATTGCTGAAAGGGATTTCCAGGGGTGATACATCGCTCATGTAGAGTTCTTCCTCCCCGGCATGTTTCAAGAGTTCACGGGTCGGGACATCCACACAGGTGGCTTCGGGGACGAGCAGAAAAGGGCTGGCCCATCCCGTGAGATCAATGCTGAAATCCTCCGTGAGTCTACGCACTTCCCCATTGGTGCCGATCCCTCCCTGCACCGTGATGAGGGGACGACCGTTCAAAGCAGACTCAGGATATTTCCAACCCATGTTCTTGTAGTACTTCTGTATCAGCGGCTGAAACTCTGTGGTAAGCAGCCCTTGTTTCTCCTTGAACTCCCGGAGATGGCACGGGAGCAAATTGCCGTTGCAGGGAAACGCGTGACCGCCGCAATTGAGCCCCGATTCGATGCGGAATTCGTAAACCTCCAGTCCTTTTCTGGCCAGGAACCTGCCCTGGATGAGGGCGGAGCGGAAATCACTCACCTTGAGAACGATCCTTTTCTTGGTTTCGCCCGTTTCGTCCCTGTAAAAGTCCCGAAACCTGGTCATATACGTGAACAGACCCTGGTTGATTCCGGCCGAAAATACGATGCTGGACCGAAGACCGCTCTTGGCATACCCTCGAAGGGCCGCTTTGGCATCGCTGAATTCATCCCTGAGGGGGTTGCCATTGTTATCAG
>JAQYWL010000400.1 GCA_030145035.1 Desulfobacteria bacterium
GTTGTTGTTACCCAGTTGGTGATCTTGGAGTAATTAGGGCAAGTCCAACCTGACCAAAGCTTAGCCGGAAGAGGGCAAAAAAAGGAGGGGGCAAATGACCGTGACGGGGGCGGGCATGTGTTTATGCGTTTTGAATTGTGCTGGGATATGATACAGGCTCGAACATGCGGTGAAGAGCTCGTATCGAGGCACCGGGGTGTGATTGGGTGATTGGGGACGGGTATTGATATATTGATAAAGGACAGGATATCAATATATCAATACCCGTCCCCTAGTCTACACTACTGGTCCTGGAAAACCACTCGGAGCACAGAACATGTCAACACGTGAGTATCCTGACAACCCTCAGGTTGCAGTGGGGGCGATCGTGATCAGAGATAACAAGGTACTCTTGGTCAAGCGCAAGCAACCACCAGGTAAGGACCTATGGGCCATTCCCGGTGGTCGGGTGGAATTGGGTGAAACGCTGCAAGAGGCTGCCGAACGAGAAGTCAAAGAAGAGACGGGGGTCACCGTCCAAGCCGGAAACCCGGTCTATACTTTTGATCTGATTGAGCGGGACGATGCTGGACGTATACGGTTCCATTATGTCATTGTGGATTTTATTGCTGATTATGTGACTGGCGAGCCGAACCACGGCGATGATGCGGGCGAGGCCCGCTGGGTCACACGGGAAGAACTGCACGATCTCCCGGCGAGCCAAACCACAAAAGAGGTCCTAAGGAAGGTGGCCAACTTCGGCCGTATATAGGTGAAATATGAACATCATGTCTTATAGATTCAAATATCAATGGGTGGCACTGCTGCTTCTCATCTGCGCGACCGTGCAGCCTGCTTATGCAGATGAGGCTACCGAACTTGTCAAGGCCGCTATTGATTACTGGCGGGATGTGTCTTCTTACTCGGTCATGGATATGACCATCCACCGGCCTAAATGGGAACGTACCATGACGTTGCGAGTCTGGACCCGGGGCGAAAAGGAATCCCTGGTGCGTGTGATGGCTCCGGCCAAGGACACGGGGAACAGCACGCTGCTCGTGGACAACAAAATGTGGACTTTTTCGCCCAAGATCAATCGCATCATCAAGATCCCCTCCAGTATGATGTACCAGAGCTGGATGGGATCGGATTTTTCCAACGATGACGTGGCCAGGGCAGATGACCTTGTTCATCTATACACCCACAGGCTCATTGGTACCGAAACCCGAGAAGGCCGAAAGGTCTTTATCGTGGAAGCGATTCCCTTTGACAGCGCACCTGTTGTGTGGGGCAAGGAAGTGATCAGGATCCGGGGCGACTATGTTTTGCTGGAACATGCCTTTTATGATCAGGACATGGTGTTGGTAAAAAAACTGGTCACCCTAAAGGTAAAACCGATGGGTGGCAAAGAGATTGCCACCGTGCAACGCATGCAGAAAACGGACAAACCGGATGAATGGACCCAGATTCTTGTGAAAGAGGCAAGATTCGGGATCGACATACCGGCAAACACCTTTACGCTTTCCAATTTACGCAACCCACGTCAATAGCTCATGGGCATCACACTTCGTCTAGCCTGGCGCAATATCTGGCGGCATCCGCGCAGAACGTTGCTCACATTAGCGGCTATCGCGTTTGCTGCTGCGATTCTCGTATTCATGGTCACGCTGCAACTCAGCTCCTATGATACAATGATCGACTACACGGTGCGTGTTTACCACGGCCATTTGCAGGTGCAACCCGAAGGCTATCTCGATAAACCGCAGATGCGCAATACCATGCCCGATGCCCGGACACTCGGCTCTCACGTCAGGAAGCTGAGCGGATTAGGCGCCGTGTCTGTCCGTGCCATGGGTTTTGCCCTGGCATCATCAAAAGCACGCACTTATGGCGTCCAGGTCATTGGCGTCGAAACTGAGTATGAAGGCAAGGTATCGACAATCCCCGGATTGGTCAAAAAAGGGCGCTTTCTTTCCTCTGATGATGCACTGGAAGCAGTCATAGGCCATGTGATGGCACGGAATCTCAAATTGAATGTCGGCGAGGAGCTTATCCTGCTTGGCACGGGCAGAGACGGTTCCGTGGCGGCTACCGTGGTGCCGGTTGTCGGCATCTTCGAGAGCGGCTCTGCCGAATTGGATCGTCATATGGTGCAATTGCCTTTGGGTACTTTTCAGGACGTGTTCAGCATGGGGGATCATGCCCATGCCATTGTCGTGGTGGGCGACAGCCTGGAACAACTGGCGGCTCTCATGGATGGTGTGCGAGCCGGCTTACCAGCGGAGAGTCGTTTGGTTGTCCTGAGCTGGGAGGCATTGCTCCCCGGATTAAAACAGGCGATCCAGATGGATTGGGCCTCCGGGTGGTTTCTTTACCTCTCCCTGATCATCATTGTCACCTTCAGTATCCTGAACACCTTTCTCATGTCGGTCCTTGAGCGAACCCGCGAATTCGGGATCATGCTGGCCCTCGGGGCTAGGCCCGAGCGTATCGGCGCCATTGTAATGCTGGAATCAATATGGCTGACGCTCCTGGGGCTGGTCGTGGGCGTGGCCATCGGCACCGCAATCGTTTTCTACTTCCATATCCACGGGTTTTCTTACCCCGGCATGGAGGAGTTGGCGGCTTACTATAATCTGCCTGCTGTTATCAAGCTGACGCTTTCGCCGCTGTCGTTAACGCTGGGGCCCGCGGTGATCCTTTTTGTCACTTGCGCGGCAGCCCTGTATCCGGCTTTTCGGATACGGCTGCTCAAGCCGGTAGAGGCCATGAGAGCGGTGTGACATAGGATTTTGGAATGCGGAATGAAGAAAAGGAAAGTCCAACTGAAGCGGGCGAGAGATTCTTAACCTTGTGACCGGATACGAATGATGAGCGGACTGAATCTCAGTTTACTGTACACCCTTGCCTGGCGAAATGTGTGGCGCAATCGTCGGCGCACGTTGGTGATACTGTTGGCGATTGCCTTTGGCATATGGTCCATGGTGACATTGGCGGCCATCATGCGGGGCATGATCGAGCAACAGGTGCGCAATACCATCAACAATCTGACCGGGCACATCCAGGTGCACGCCGTGGGATATCGGGACGACCCAGCCATCGATAACAGCATGCCCCCACCCGGTCCAACGATGCTGAAAGTTCTGCGCGGGAAAAAAAATGTAAGGGCCTGGGCCGCACGAGTGAGAGTGCCGGCTGTTGTGGCGAGCGAGCGGGCGTCTGCTGGCGTCACACTGGTGGGCATCGATCCAGAGGCAGAACAAGGGCTATCTTTTATCGCACAGGCAGTGACAGAAGGGCGGTACCTGCAATCTCCCGGTGATCATGGCCTGTTGCTCGGCCGCAAGCTGGCCGAACGACTGGAAACCTCCCTCGGCAAACGGATTGTCCTGATGAGTCAGGACATCGATAATAACAGTGCCGACCGGGGTTTTCGCGTGGTAGGGATTTTTGACGCAAATACTGAGGCCGCCGAGACCGGGTATGTCTTTGTTGGCCGTACACTTGCCCGGGATATGTTGAAGCTGGGCGGGCGTGTCTCAGAGCTTGCACTGGTTGTGCATGACCGCCAGGATCTGGATACCATATTGCAGAGCCTCACCAATGCGGCCCGGGGGCTGGATATCCAGCCATGGACCAAGCTGGAGCCATTGCTTGTGCTGACTGTGAAGATGTATGAGGCTACCATGTTGATATGGTTTGTGGTCGTGTTTCTGGCCATGTCTTTCGGCCTGGTCAACACGTTACTTATGGCCGTGTTTGAGCGTACACGAGAAATCGGCATGTTCCAGGCATTGGGGATGCGGCCGAGGTTCATACTCAGTCAGGTCTTGTTGGAGTCCCTCACGCTGTTAATGATCGGCATGGCCATGGGCAATGTGCTTGCCTGGGCGACCATTGCTTACCTTGGCGGCGGCCTGGATCTTTCCGCCTTTGCCAAGGGCCTTGAGTGGGCCGGTCTGAGTAGCGTTATCTACCCACTGGTTGCAGCGTCAGACGTAATCACGGCCAATTTTCTTGTCATTGTTTTGGGTATCATTGCCAGCCTTTACCCGGCCTGGCGCGCGGCCCGTTATGTGCCGGTAGAGGCAATTACTAGAACATGAGTGGGCGCATTCTTCAATACAATTGCGCATTATGGTTGGTCCGTTCATTCCGTCAACAGGGCTGAAGTTCTAAAGTGAACTAAAGTGCCTAAAGTTGAGGAATGCGCTTTCAGCGCAACCTGATTTCAAGACTGACCACGCCAGCAGACTTCGCCAAAGTAGCCTTGGCTACGACGGCTGAAAAGGCGTGCACATTAACTTTAGCTCACTTTTAACTTCAAACTTTAGCTCACTTTTAGCCAATAAATACAGAGGCTTATTTTATATCGGGCAATCTTTTGTCGATGTTGCGGTACTAAGGGCCTAAGCTATGGAACAGACGGTAATCTGCAGGAGGCTTTCCAAGACTTACCAGCAGGATGCCATTGAAGTACATGCCCTTTCCGAAGTCGATCTGGATGTACCAGAGGGTGATTTTGTCTGTCTGTCAGGGCCGTCGGGTTCGGGCAAGACCACGTTGCTAAACCTCATTGGGGGGCTGGATGCGCCCACCAGCGGGGAAATCATTATGGCAGGCCAGCGCGTGGATCTGATGAGCCAGGCCGAGCTTGCATCAATGCGCCTGAAGCATCTGGGCTTCGTGTTCCAGGCCTACAATCTCATCCCGGTCCTCACCGCCCAGGAAAATGTAGAGTTCGTGATGCAACTCCAGGGGATGGACCGAAAAGAGCGTCGGGCCAGGGCACGGGCCATTCTCAAGGAGGTCGGTCTGGAAGGACTGGAAAACCGCCGGCCGGCACAGCTTTCCGGCGGACAGCAACAGCGTGTGGCCGTGGCCCGTGCAATCGTTTCCGGACCAAGCCTTGTGCTGGCAGATGAGCCGACCGCAAACCTCGATTCATACAATGGGGAGATGCTGCTTGAACTCATGCGTAAGATGAATGAAGAACGCGCTGTGACGTTCATCCTCGCTACCCATGAGCAACTGGTCATGGATCACGCAAGACGCCTCATACACCTGCATGACGGTCGCATCGTTTCAGACGAGTCACAGCACTGAATAGATTTCCAGAAACTCCCCCTCCCCTCGCGGGCCCGCCCTGGCGCGACGGCCTATTATGAGCCAGCACGCCACCCGATCCAGGTCTGGGCCAGGGAGGGGGTTGGGGGACAATGCTGTTGAATTAAGAATATCCTGTCCAGATTCCTCTTCCCCTATTGCTGGGAAATGAGCCGGGCGGGGATAAACCCCGCCCCTACGAACTGTATCTTGAATTTAACCCAACTTTGCTATCACGCCCGGGATGACTTTCCAAAAAC
>JAQYWL010000246.1 GCA_030145035.1 Desulfobacteria bacterium
CCGGAACAGAGGTCAAATTATCTCCCGATTCAACAATGACCCGGATTGCCGACTTTATGTGGGAAGTCTCAAGGCAGGAGGCCAGGGCATAGACCTGGTGGCTGCGTCCGTGGTGATTCATTATGATCGCTGGTGGAATGCTGCCAAGGAGGACCAGGCCACGGACAGGGTTCACAGGATCGGGCAAAAGCGTGGTGTCCACGTCTTCAAACTGGTGACCAAAGGAACCCTGGAGGAGAAGATATCAGCCATAATTGACAAAAAGCGAAATTTGATGGAAAGCGTTGTCCAAGAAGACGATCCCGGTCTACTGAAAACCTTCTCCAGAGACGAATTGATTGAAATGCTTTCCACTCCTTCGCAATCCGGACAAGCCCGAACCAAACAGGCAGTCTAAAGCTGCGACCGTTTTCCCGTAATGACCATCGCGGTTGTCATTCCTTCCTAATTCCGGCAAGGGTTGCAATATAGCGGCCTTTATCATGGCGATTGTTGTACCTGAATATGGTATCGATCAGACCCATGTGCAGTTTCTCGAAGGCATTGACGTAAAGTTTGCTTACCCAACGGTAGTATTTTTCCATACTCTTCATGTTTTGTGGAAACACAATTTTGATCAGCTCATCAATGAGTTCGTCTGCCTTATCATCAAAAAATTTTGCCAGACTGGGGGCCGGTGCGCCCGGAATCGGTTGATAACGCTGAACAAATACATAGGCGCCTGGTAAAGAGCGCAGAAAACGGAAGCGCTCAACGTCTTCGGCAAGGGTCGTGTTGTAGCCGTACATGCAGACAAACTCGACGTTATCTTTTGGGATAAAACCCATCAGCTCATACTTTCCGCGTACCCGATCCAGGTGGCGGGTGTCATTAAGGCTGAAATAGTAGGCAGTACGGGTGAAACTAGTGTTCGAACAGCGGATACGCCGTAGAAGCCGCGATGTTTCTTGTTTCAGCAGACGTATATCAAGGGTCTGGGTGAAGTTGACTCTCAGGTCGCACCGCGCCATATCTTCCAAGAATTCGGCAGCTCTGGGATGGGAGAGGATATTGTCATCCAGAAGAATCAGTTTTTTTCGGCCATTGTCTAACAGTTCTCGCAAATCGGCTACCTGGCGTGTTTTGCCTTCTTTGATCGGCACGATGCAGAAAGGACATCTGTAAGGACAGCCCCGGGTGATAAAACCGATGGCACGGTCTTCGAGTTCGGGATAAAGACGGTAGTCAGGAGGCAGGCTTTCAATCTCCCGCGGAAGACGGCCTCGGATATCCACGCCGGAACCGCCAACGATTAACGATTCGCCATAATACTTCCGCAACTCTGCGACGCGTCGGCTGGATGCTGAAGACGAGAATACGCAACTGGCGTAAACGACGTCCGCGCCGTTGATTTGGCAGTTCTTGCGGGCCAGGGTAACCCGACGTCCCTGTTCTTGGAAGTGCCGGCTGAGTTTCATAAGTGCAAGATTCGGAAGGCGGCCATCCACATCGATGAGGAGAATAGTGCCGGACCGCAAGCGGGTTTGCTTCTTTTTTGCTGATAGTTGAGCCGCAGCAGCCGGCAGCGGTAGTCGTTTTCTTTGCACCGAAGAGGCAAAATATTGGCGGGCCTTCCGAGAAAGCGTCAGTACAAACTGCATCGATGGAAGCAAACGATCCATGAGCATGATCCACTGCGGGAAGATCTTTTTGGTACAGATGAGATCCGGACTGTCCAACAACATTACCCCGGGTTGCTCCAGAGGGGTTCCATACTTGGGAGAGGCATCTATCATGTGGCGGACGGCATCGAGCACCAGCAGCGCGGCGCGCTGCTTCCAGGGGCGCAGTTGAGACCATTCGCGTTCAAAATTGCACCTCTTTTCGAGCCACCGGTCGGTATCAATGTTGAGGTGTTCTTTGAACAACGCACTCAGCCGCCTTATGGCCTGTTGCGCGGGGAACCGGGAAACCATAACACCCTTGTAATGCAGCCGTGTAAGAAAGGCGACCGGATCGGTGATCCGAGCAAGGGGGTTGAAGAGCGAATGAAACCGGGTGATGCGATGAAAGGGGTCCCTGAAATCAAAATGATCGGTATTCTGATGTGGACGCAGGACCGGACCATAACCCAGGAGAATATATTTCGCATTCCCATTCCCAAGGCAAGGCCTGCGAATTGGAAGGTTGGTGGGCAGGAGGCGGCAATGCTCTCTTTTTATGGCTTTAGCCTGCCCTTTTATCTCCAGGCCGCTGCCGAAAACAGGCGGCGTGCTTATCCTGGCGTCGCGTGGCTCGTGGCGCGCAATCATGAATTCAAGATGAAGCGGGCCGTCAGGGATGCGGCAGAAACGTTGCAACGTACAGGGGAGGCGGGCAAGAAAATCAGCGCCGCCGCAGGCCAGAGCCATCAATTGCAGCAATTCTCGCTGGGCAGGACCAGAGGGGAGCAGGGTCCATTTGCGAATCTTCCCGTGGCTTTTTTCAACACGGAATCCTCCCCCGCCATTTTTCCTTGCATTCTCAAAGTGTATACTCAGAAGATACATGGAGTCATCAGCTCATAATGCAGCCATATCAACGTCAAAGAAGTTTAACCGGCCTTTGGAGGGAATCGGCCGGGCATATTCGGTTTGATCTGTAAAGACGAACCCGTAAAGACCTTTCTCATACCATTCAGGCATGTTCAGGTGCTTGTCCATTTCTTCCAGCCATCTATTTTTGGTGTTGTATTGCACAACGTCGGTCATGAATGCCTCACCTACCAATGCGCCTTTCGGCAAATCTTCCGGCATCCCAAACGCCTCAAGCATGTCCGTGTCTGCCTTCATGCTTGCATGGATTAATATCCATTGGGGCAGCTTCAGTTTCCTGGGTCTCCATGTTCGAATTTCAATGCTTTTTCTTCCGGAAACAATCAGTGTAGCCCAAGGTTGTTGCAATGACAATGCTTTCATTTTGTTTCCTGCAAAAAAGGTTGGGCTTTGCAGAGTATTCGGCGAAAGTTTCTATGCAAGGGATAGAGAAAAATTGCTTTGACCGGGGTATTTTCTTTATGTTTCTTGTCAAGTCCGTAGCCTTGAGTTGTACCCACCTGAATCCAGTTGGCAGCCCGATAGCAGGTCCCCCTGAAGTTACCCAGTTGAACAAAGGTTTCCAGCAAAACGGGTCTATAATTGTAACGCTCTTGCCAATCCGTGGATAACTGTCTGGTTATTCCCCCAAGAATTCGTGAAGCGAGGTTAGGCGATCTGACCCACGGAAGAACAAGAAATCGTACATTGTTCACGACCAGTTTAAGGTTTTTGGAACGTAGCTCATCACTCCAGCCGATATACTCATCCCTGCTCCTGAGACGCCAAGAGGCGGCTCCGAAGCCAAGGACAGCAAGCAGATGTTCCCCCCGATGTCCGTCCAAATCCTCCGTATTCCAAGTAATTGCCTGGTTTCGCCGGGACTTCCGTTCAAAAGTCTTATTTCCGTTTTCGACAGTCGTCTTGTCTGGTATCGCGGGGTGTTTGCCGCCATAAACCAGATATTTCATCTGGGCGCCCCATAATCTATAACTAGGAATGTAATGATTTTTGCACGTTTTATTCTCCAGATGCCCGCCGTAGTGCTGGATGCAATCTTTTTGAGGTTCTCTATTTGTTCCTCAGAACACCTGATTCTTTGATTCTTTTCACTCATTCTACTCTGTCCCTGAAGAGCACCTCCTCCCGGCACGGATTCTCTAAAAGACAAAACAACCCTTGAGAACCAGGTTATTTCTCCAACACCGCCCGTTCAATGACCACCGGAGAAATCGGCACGTCGCAGCGCCCGGCCTTGACGGTGGTTGGCAGGCTCTCAATAGCGTCCACCACTTTGAAGAACATAACGTTCTCAACATTTAAAGTTATCAGTCATCAGCAACATAAAGCAAGGCCCCCTAATAGTTCCCTAATAGCCGTCCCCAACCGGCTCTAAAAGGATTACTTAGAAACTGTAAAACAAATGAGCATCCCAAACTTTCCCTCAACTGCTTTTTTGCTCATAAGGAGCAGTTAGTTAGTTACTTATTTACGGACGTCCCCCTTGCCGCCCTTGCTCCCGATGTCCCATAGTTCTCAAGGTCTCCTTCATGGCAGCGTAATATCCTTGCTCGTAGTGTTCGTTGGTTTTTTTGTCAAAGACTGCTTCATTTTCATGGATGTATCTAAACCCTTGCCATTTCCCACGAGCCAAGACCACCTCTTCTCCGAGGGTAAATTTGTGGCCGCACGCCAGACACCCCTCGGGATTGAGGGTGTTGAGTTTCTCAAGGTCTACGAGGATCTTAAGTTTTCTTTTGCTTTCCATGTAAACACACCTCCCTTTTCCATGAATAAATCCCAGTATATTTTCTTTCTAATCCCTCCGGCCCCCTTCTGGTTATTATCTTTTCTGTCTCTTTTGCTAGCTCCAAGGGGTCAAATGGGGCAGAGCCAGTGGTTAGAAAGCGCTGGTACGTCCCCACAGCCTCTCCTTCAAAATCTTCGCATCAGACTTATTCCACATAGTCAACGACATCCCCATCTCGGTCCTTTCTCCTCAAATAGGCCAACAGGTCAGTGATGAGACTTTGTATCCTGTTTCCTCCCTCCACGGCAGAGGCTATGAACTCATCGGCATCCAAATCAAGCCGCCCCATGTAGCGTGCTTCGACAAATCGGAGATATCTCGTCACCGCATCCAGCGGCTTTTGCAGATCATGTGAGGCCACATAAGCGAACTGCCTCAGTTCCTGATTGCTTTGCTCCAGCTCGCTCGCATGTCGTCGCAGCCGTTCCTCAACCTGCTTGTGCTCAAGTGCTTCTTCTTCCAGCTCTTTGACCCTTTGCTCCAATTCTTCACAGCTTGGTTTTCTGGGCATGAGCATATTCCCCTTATCGGCACCTCTTGTCCCCTTATCGCTCGTCTTCGCAATAGAGACATCTGTCCGGCCTCTTAACTGACCGGACAGATAGCGGTTTCAGTCTATGACCGGATGACTGGATGACCGCGACGTTCGTGCAGAAGGTGCATAATTCCTTAAGGACGGCTTCTCCCCATATGCCGGTTCCCGGAGCTGCGCCTTGCACTTGGCATCGCCATATTTTCCAAATCTACCGGCCATGGATGTCTCCTGCTTTCCAGCTATCAGTTATCAGTTATCAGCTATCAGTTATGAGCTATGAGCTATGAGCTATCAGCTATGACCTATGAGCTCAATTGCTCCATCCTCCACTTTCTTGCCAACATGGGCCAGCTCTAAAAGGATTACTTAGAAACTGGAAAACTAAAGAGCGTTGCCAAACTTTCCTCGCATCATCTCCGCGTATTGGGAGTTATTGAATTATTTAAGGACGTCCCGCTTGTTCCCTTATTCTCTTTTTCCCTTGCGCATTGTCCCGAATAGATATCCTGCAATTGCACCTAGGATGCCAATAGCAGCCGTTAATTGCTGTTCTACATCAGCGATCATCACAACTATAATGGTTCCGAATATTATCAAAATCAGACCTGTTGCATTGACAATATCCTCAGCATTATGATTTTGGGTTTTTCTAATGCACATTAGGACAATTACCAGAGAAGCAATTGCTGCAGCGATAAAGAAGTAAATTGCATAAAATCTGTAAGTTTCCCGAGCTATTAATATCTCTGCTTTTGATCTGTCTGCCTGGGCAAGTATCGTCAAAGAATCGGAGGGTTGGGGGACAATTCGCGACTTTGCATCGGCGGTAGGATATTTGAACTCTTCTGCCAACCTCTCGACTTTATTGTCAGTCTGATTATTGCTGGCAACAGATAATGTGCTGAGGCCGATAAGAAACAGCGCCACTAAGGTAACAGACGAAATTTTCCTGCAATATTTCATACTTCTCTCCTTTTCAGTTCTAGTCGATTCCGAGTTCTTCTAATATAACAATAAGTCTACTGTAATATTCGCGCTCCCTCTGATCTGTAGTTTTTTGCAATGTTCCATTCAAAACCTTTCTCAGCTGCCCTCTTTGCCCAGGACTGAGTCGGCTAACCTCTTCTCTGAATTGAGTGTAAACACTCCGAACCTCTAGATGTTTCTGGGGCATCTCTTGAAATTCCTGATATGGACGCTGCTTCTGACTCGGAAGCTCGTAATTTCTCAGCTCACCGCAAAAACCTGTGACCGTAACCGAGATTAAAAGTACCGAAAGGGACACCAAACTGAAAACTGTTCGTGTAAATACACACGAGATTCTAGTACTTATCATTTCGTCACCTCTTTCTTTGTGTATTCTTAGAAACAATTCACTCATCATGACAGGATAGTATGAAAGAATAGTTCACTGCTGATTTTACATACTTGACATAATCTATGATTGCCCACCAGGCGATTTTGTTAAAGATTCCTAAGCGATATCGCAACTTTTGTCAAGTTCTGGCCCGAAACTTGGGAAAACGAGCTCGACACAACACCATCTTCATCTATCTTCGACTTTCTTGCCATCATTAAGCGGCTGTAAAAGGATTACTTAGAAACTGGAAAACTAAAGGGCGTTGCCAAACCTTCCTCGCATCATCTCCGAGTATGGAGAGTTATTGAATTATTTAAGGAGGTCCCGCATATTGGTTTTCCCCATTGGAATGTTAGCCTATTTTTGTTTATGAGCGAACCCCCACGAAAATGATAGCCCAAATTCTTCCGCTCCACCTATGCGAACCGCTACAAGAAAAGCAGAAGCGCACCATTCTCTCAGAGCCGCCTTGGTCACCAAGTCACTGTGAAACTTTATGTCCACCCGCTTTCTCTCGATATCATTTCCTGGCTCCCCATAACCGTAGCAAAGGTCGTGTGGTAAACAGCATCTGTAAGTGATGTCCTCCCAATTACAGCCCGTGAAGAAACCCATTACTTCATCCGGTAAGCCCGAACATCCATCGAACTTCCAATCCTTATACCTTTCTGGATCGGATTCAATGCGTTCAACCAGATAATCCAGGCCGAAATATCGGCATAATTCTAAAGCTTCTTTTGTGGTTATTATATCGCCGATTTTAGGTAACTTCATTTTTTCTTCCGCTTTTTCAATAGCCCTTTAACATATCCATAACCACGCCAAGTGCGCTTTGGCATCGCCATATTTTCCAAATCTCCCGCCCATGCATATTTCCAATCTTCAGACCAGAGTTATTCAACATAGTCAATAACGGTCCGGCCTTGCCGGAATATTTGAGATGTCACCCTCATGTCTTTCCTTGTCTACATAATGTACATTGTATCCACCCTGTCATGTTGTTTTAGAAATTCAAGTTGTTGATCAATTGTCGAAAACATAGAAAGGTCCAATTCTTCGAACTCATCAGGACCGGTATTTGTTTTTCTGACGACATTTTGAATAATATCCTCTAATTGGTTTTTTGAAATTTCAGGAACCCTGGTGACAGAGCTTTTCTGCGGGACACCACTTACGATC
>JAQYWL010000086.1 GCA_030145035.1 Desulfobacteria bacterium
ATGCAACCTATATGTTTGCAAATTCCACCCGAAATAGTGGCCCAAATAAAACTTCCGCCAAAGAGGGCTCAAAGAGTTCTGATGGAAGAGCTTGTGTTGCGTCTTTATGAGGAAGGCATTATTTCTGCTGGTCAAGGTGCGTATCTTCTAAAAATGGATCGGTTATCCTTTGAGCGTTTTCTCGCAGAACATCGGATAGCGATTCACGGCGACGTTGAAGAACTTGATCAAGATATCTCTCAGTTGGATCAGGTGCTATGATTGTCAGTAATACTACACCCATCAGCAATTTACTTCATATTGACAAGATCTCCCTTTTTGCTGAACTGTTTGGTGCTGTCTATATCCCGGAAGCAGTGGCTAATGAAGTGAATGTGGCTTTTTCAGATTGCGGGAAATGGCAGGAGTGTCTTGAGGGAGGTCGGATAATTATTCAGCCTATTTTGAACACTATTTTAGCGAAACAAATGTTGCCATTGCTACATCAAGGAGAAGCCGAAGCAATTTGTCTCGCTTTGGAAAAGAAAGCGAAATTATGTCTTATAGATGACAAAGATGGTCGGATAATAGCCCAATCGAATAATTTGCCAATAACAGGAACGTTGGGCATTTTACTGAAGGCCAAAAAAAACGGCTTAGTTTCATCAGTGAAACCATTGATCGATAAGTTGCGCACTGAGCATAACTTCTGGATTAGAGACGATATGTATCAAAGAGTTTTGTATATAGCTCGCGAAAAAACATAAGCGTCATAACCTAATGGCTTTTGGCAGCCTATCTTTTCAGCTTCCTATCCTCCAAGCTTTATAGCCTATTTATCTATCAGCTACGAGCAATAAACTTAATGCACTAATCAAGACCCGGCCCCAATACGCGTTAGTCTGCGCCTGTCTGCGGCTAAATAAAAAAGTTCTAAATTTGCCCGAAGGGCATAATAGTTTTTAATCTGCCAGGTCGGCAGAGAAAAATGTCCGCGTTAGTCTGCGTCCGTCTGCGGCTAAAAAAATGTCTGCGTCCGTCTGCGGCTAATTAAAAAAGGAAGGGCATTTGTCCTATGCATATTAACGACGTTACCTGTGTGACGAATAAAATCTATGGAGGTTAAATATGAATTGGCAAGACTATATCACAGTCGAACCAACTGTCTGTCATGGAAATGCTTGCATCAAGGGCACTCGTGTCATGGTTTCAGTTGTGATGGACAACTTAGCGGCGGGTCTCACGGTAGATGAGATTGTGCGTAGCTACCCATCACTCAGGCGCGAAGCAGTCCAGGCCGCTATCGCCTATGCTGCGGAGCTTACGCGAGAACGGATAGTCGCCATGTCAGCGTAAGGTGTTGTCTGCATGAAATTCAAAATTGATGAAAATTTGCCTATCGAGGTGGCGGAGTTACTCAGGCAAACTGGCTACGATGCGGCGACTGTATTAGAGCAGGATCTCAGTGGTAGTGCGGACACGGACCTCGCCTCTCTTTGCCAACAAGAAAGACGTGTTTTTGTAACATTGGACACAGATTTTGGTGACATCAGAGCCTATCCTCCTGAGCAATTTTATGGACTGATCGTCTTGCGCCTGAAACGCCAAGACAAGCCTCACGTGCTGGAAATTTTCAGGCGTCTGATACGTATATTTTCGACTGAACCACTTGAACGTCATTTGAAAAACCATCGGGGTCGCGTCTCAACATTTGACAGGATCATACGACATGCCGCCCATAAACGGAATATGCAGGAAATACCCTCCAAATAGAAACATAAAATCTACGACCATTTAGGCCCATCTTATCTGATTTGTCTTAGCGTGCCTGTAGGAATCTGCCTTCACAAATCACCCTCTACCCCCAAAGTTTGCCGCTCAAAATATAAGAATTTAATCACGAAGACACCCTAGTACGATAGTTCCTACCTACAGGGCAGGCGCAGACAGGAGCCTGGCTACTTTGATCTTCAATCCAAATTTCCTAAATACCCAACTCCGAATACCCGATCTCCCTTCGTAACAGTAATGCATTGTCTTGCCACTCTCGACTTGACCTTGTCGTGGGACTATGATATATGACATTATATATCACATGTTAGGAGGAAATCATCGTGAGTAAGCGAACCATCATCACCCTATCAGAAGAGGATAAATTATGGCTGGAAAGCTATAGTAAGGCCTTCAAGATATCTGTCGCTGAGGCGATTCGACAAGGAATTAACAGATTAAAGGGGGCCGAGATTCAGAAAACCTACCACACTCTTGTTCAAAATACGCGGGGTATATGGAAAGAAGGTAATGGTTTGATATACCAAGAACGTATTCGATCGGAGTGGCATTCGTCGTGATCGAAAGGCTCATCGATTCTGTCATATTGATTGATCACCTAAATGGGATCGATAAAGCCACGCAGTTTATTCTTGGTCTATATCCTGCTAAAACAGCCATTTCGGTGATTACCCGGGCAGAAATACTTGTTGGCCTTGATGAAGAGGGACAGGCGCGGGTAAAACCACTTCTCGACCAATACCAACTTTTGATCATTTGATCATTGACAGACCCATTGCTGACCTATCAGCTCAATTGCGCAGAGAATATGGCTGGAAGTTACCGGACGCTTTCCAAGCTGCTTTGGCGCAACATCATAAAACAAAACTGACAACGCGAAATACAAAAGATTTTGACCCAAAACAACATACTTTTGTTGAAACTCCCTATTCGATTGATTGATCCGGTTCATCCGGAGGAGTTACCCAGTATAATGTAGTACCTCCCCCTCCATTGCGGTAATGACAATATCATAACCGTAACTGCCAGAGATGCGGCAGGCAATTCTGCCACAGACACCCTAACCGTAGACACCAAGCCCTGCCCCGTCGGAGGGTTTGGCTTTCAATAGCGATACACTTCTATCCGACAGGATTTACCCCAGTACGATGGTTCCCACCTACGGGGCAGGCATGATTTCATGGATTTTCTTGGGTTCTCCCTTTCTTCTTCTGGAAAGGGAGAACCACCTATCCTGTCCATCCTGCCTGCCCTGTGGAATGTCCTACCCCGTGGAATGCGAAGCATATTCAACTGGGGCTAAGCTTATTCCTCCGGGGTTGATCCTGTCTCACTACTTTTACCCATTTCACCCCAAGGGACTTTTGGGTAATTCTCAGATAAAGATTAAATTAGCCACAGACGCACACAGAAAGACACTGACAAGTTTTTTCCCGTTGGGCGGTTCTCAGTCCAACGGGAAAAGTCTGTGTACGTCCGTGTGGGTCTGTGGCCAAAAATAGTGGTTTCTTTTGTGGCTGAGGGACTTTTGGGTAATTTTACCCATTTCACCTCAAGGGACTTTTGGGTAATTTTAACCAGTCCCCATGACCACAACGTCCCATTTCCATCCACCAACTCCCCGGATCGCCTTTTACCCATTTCACCTCAAGACTGTTTTGGGTAAATTTTAGGTTGATTGCAACGAGCAAGCGTGGACGCGATCATGGGAGCATTTAGGCTCAAATCTTCGAATGTCAGTTATCAGTTTCTTGCAACCAATTTGTAGTTTCCGTTTCCGTTCTGTAATTCGTGAGACGGCAAAGCGCTAAAGGCACAGGAAGCGAGGCAGGTCTCAAAGGAGGATTTGTGGACAGCGAAGAGCAGCAGCAATTGATGAGCCTAACACTTGACGAAAAAATTGATCAATCCAAGAAGATTATTAGAGAAACACTCACAAGATTTTCTGGCGACGAGGTTTATGTAGCCTGGACCGGGGGCAAGGATAGCACGACCATGCTGTGGTTGTACCGGGAGGCGTGCAAGGAGCTGGGAGAGCCAATACCAGGAAAAATCATAGGAATCATGGCTACGCTCTTGACCGGAAGTTTCTTGCTGTGATCGTTGATGGGAACCCATGACGCGTAGCACGTGGCAGAAAGGGCAATGCTCAGGCAGAACTAACAGTGAAGAACAGATGGTAGCACGTGGGTAGCAGCCAGTGAGGAGTAAGAAGAATCAATGCCCAACAGCTATCTTCCTTACAGGAAATTCTCGAGGCGTCTCTATGCTATCAGCATGGCTTTGCTCCCTCTCCTTCAGTGCCTTGGCAATTTTTTTCACATCAAATCTAAATTCCTGACAAAATGCCTTTCTTGCTTTACGTACTTCTTTAATAACCAAGTCATCTTTCATTGTCATCACCTGTTTCCTTGAAAAGCTGTCTCGTAACTTTTCTTCGATATCTTATGTCAAGACTTTTCCTCTGATCATAGTAATAGCTGGGAATGGTAGTGTCCAGATATAATGACCTATTGATCAATTGGCTGAAAAATCCTTGTAAGGTTCAATGGGCTGTTTGTTCAAGATGTTGTTCTCTCCAAAAAATCTATAACACAGTTCATTCAATGATGTCAATCTGATACACTGACAATCAGCAATTCTAATTATGACGAAATAAGGGGTTTAGCCACAGACCCACACGGACTGACACGGACGAATCCCCGACCGACTTGGCCGGCAAAATAGTTTCATCGCTTAGCGATAATCGGATACTTCTATAGTACCCAATCATGGTGAAATGTGATAATACCTTCCACTCCCGACGACATTGCCCGAAGGGCATGACCTTGATTGTCCGGCCAAGTCGGCCGGATAATTGTCTGTGTCAGTCTGTGTGCGTCTGTGGCCAATCAGACAAGGAGCTGTAGATGGGCTTGTTGAACAAGTTAAAAAGGACGTCAAGACGGAGAGCGGTTGTAGTCGGCCTAGACGGCGTACCCTACACCCTGCTCAGAGATTTGATAAATAGAGGCCGTATCCCCAACATGGCCTCCATATTTGAACGAGGATACTTCGGGCAGATGAGCGTGTGCATCCCGGAGATATCGTCGGTATCCTGGTCATCCTTCATGACAGGCACCCAGTCCGGCGAGCATGGAATCTTCGGATTCATGGACCTGCAACCCGGCACCTATAAGATGTACTTCCCCAATTTCACACATCTCAAGGCCCCCACCCTGTGGGAGGATCTTAGTACACGAGGAAAGAAGACCGTGGTCATCAACATGCCGGCCACCTACCCTGCCCGCGAGATTAACGGTGTGCTCATATCCGGGTTTGTGGCTATTGACATCAATAAGGCGGTCTATCCGGCCTCTCTCGTTCCCCGCTTAAATGGTCTTAGCTATCGGATTGACGTGGATACCATGAAGGCCCGCCAGGACCACGACTTTCTAATCCGCGACCTGGATGCAACACTTGAAGGGCGCAAGCAGGCTGCGGATTTTCTCTGGAATGAAATCGATTGGGATCTATTCATCGTGGTCATCACTGGTACCGACCGTCTGATGCACTTTGTCTGGGATGCATACGAGGATGAAGCACATCCCTATCACCAAGCGTTCTTAGATTACTTCAAGAAGGTGGATGGCTTCGTGGGCCGTTTGTATGATCGGTTTACTAGCCTAGATGGTTCGAATGACAAGAGAGACCAGTTCTACATGCTTTCAGACCATGGTTTTACAGGCATCAAGACCGAAGTATATCTTAATCAATGGCTTAAAAAAAATGGATACCTGAAATTTGGCAAAGACCAGCCCGAAACCATTATGGATATTGGCCCGGGATCAACGGCCTTTGCAATGGACCCTTCGCGACTCTATGTTAATCTAAAGGAGAAATATCCTTTGGGCACTGTTGATTCTAAGGACTACGAAAGTGTGCGACAGGAGCTTAAAGCAGGACTGGAAGGATTGACTTTTGAAGATGGAAACAACATCGTAAACAAGATTTACTTCAAAGAAGAACTCTATAAAGGCCCCTGCGTGGAGCAAGCCCCAGACCTTGTGATACTCTCCCATCATGGCTATGATTTAAAGGGAAAGGTGAACAGCACGGCAGTCTTTGATCGCACCGTTTTGCAAGGGATGCATACCCAAGATGACGCCTTTTTCTATAGCAGCAATGGAACGCAGTGTGATTCCATATTTGATGCAAAAGGGATGATCTTGAAAAGCTTGTCATGACTAATAACAAAGAAAACGGTATCAGACCTACACATTTGACAAAACCGTAGAACCCAGAGGCGTCCCCTTGACAAAAACTTACCCATTTCACCTCAAGGGACTTTTGGGTAATTTTTTCAAAAGCAAAGAAGCTTTTCTTTAGACAGGATTTACCGGATCTCGTGGATTTTCTTGTTCATCACTTCCCTGCCTCCGGCCCGTGGACTTCCGGCTCGTAGAGCCTACAGCTCGGAGAGGCCTACGCCCTCTCCGAGGCGTAGGCTCGTGCCTCTACGAGCCGGAGGCCGGAGGGACGAAAGTGATGAAATCCAACCCGCCTCCGGCGGAAGCAACACCAAGATATATGAATGTGTAAAAAATATACTGACATCGATTGACTTTTGGGTTCGGGCAAGCTAAGTTTG
>JAQYWL010000141.1 GCA_030145035.1 Desulfobacteria bacterium
ATTGCTTTCACTATATTGTTCCTTGCCGTCGGATTCGTTGGCGTTGTTTTCAAGTATTTGCTTAAAGCTGTTGCTCTAGCCTGGGCCGATCGTGTTTTTGGTGGTATATTTGGTCTTGTGAAGGCAGTTCTTATTGCATCAGTGTTGTTGGTTCCCCTTATGACCTTTCTTCCACAAAAATCTCCTGTCATCAAGGACTCTTTTTTTGCACCCCATGTCAGCACCATTTCCGAGAAGATGGTCGTCGTAGTACCAAAGGAAATGAAGGAAAAATTTGGCGATAACATCAACGCATTGAAGGAAGCTTGGAAAAAGCTGTAATATCGCTGCCTGCCGACTTTGAAGGCCTTATTGCCCTGGTCAAGATCCTGCGAAGCGACCGCGGTTGCCCGTGGGACCGTGAGCAGACACCTGAGCAAATCAAGACCTATCTGCTGGAAGAGGCTTATGAAGTTCTCGAGGCCCTTGACTCGGGTAGCACTGAGGATGTGTGTGCTGAATTGGGAGACCTCCTGTTTCACATTGTGTTTCTGGCAAGAATCTTTGAGGAAGCAGGGGATTTCAACATAAGGGATGTGGTGAAAACAATTACCGAAAAGATGATTCGGCGTCATCCGCACGTGTTCGGCCAGACGCAGGTGTCAAGCTCAGACGAGGTCAGACATAGATGGCATGAGATTAAAATGGCGGAAGCCAAAGATGAGGACACAGCCCAAAGCTTCTTTCTTGATTCAGTTCCGCAAAAACTCCCGGCCTTGATGCGGGCCTATCGCATCAGCGAACGTGCCGCCAAAGCCGGCTTTGACTGGCCGGACGTTGATAGTGTTCTCAAGAAGTTGGATGAAAAGCTATCAGAGCTCAAAGCTGCCCTGAAAAGGGCGAATGCAGAAAAATTAGCCGAAGAGCTTGGGGGTCTACTTTTCACCATGGTGAACCTGAGCCGGTTTATGCGGGTTCATCCTGAAGCAGCCCTTGCGCAAGCAATTTCAAAATTTGTTAAGCGCTTTAAGATGATTGAACAGGCGTTAAAACAGCAGGGACGCACTCTGGAGTCTGCATCCCTTCAAGAGATGGATGCGATATGGGAAAAGTATAAATAGAATCAGAAAATCACTATATTCGCCCTATTTTTTGAGATCCATTGATCAAACTTCTTACGCAGCCAGCGCTTGAACCAAGACCTTGTGTTTGGTATTAGGATCCCAAGACCTGCTAAATCGGTGATGAATCCGGGGGTGATCAGCACAATGCCGGCAACGAAGATCAACACAGCATCCAACATTTCCTCTGCTGGAAGTTCCCCACGGTTCAGGCTTTCTCTGACTCTCATCATAGTTTTGATTCCCTGAAGCTTGGCCAGATACGCGCCCAGAAGGCCTGTCACAATTACGACAAGAATGGTGTTGAAAGCCCCCAGGTAATATCCGATCTTTATCAACAGATAGAGTTCAGAGAAGGGAATGAGCGTAAAGGCCAAAAACAGCTTTAACAACATGTATTGTATATCCTCACTAATTAAACGTCTTGGAATTTCTACAACCTATTGAACTTAGTATGCCATCCACGTGGAGTGATGGAGTATTGGAGTACTGGAGTACTGGGTGTTAAAACCTGCCCGCCATTGCCATGTATGCCGGCATTGTAGCTACCCGGCGAGCGTGGCGCCCTGCCCGCCATTGCCAGACATGCAGGCACATAAGCTGAATGCTGTCTCAGGCGTCGGCAGGCGGGTGGTAGGCGGGGCGGAAAGAATTGTTTCTATTCCTCCAAAACCATCACTCCAGTACTCCATCACTCCAATACTCCCTGGCCCAGACCTGGCTAATAGGCTATGTGTTTATATATTGGTGTGAGCGCCAGGGCAGGCCAATTTGGGCGAAGCCCCTAAGTTCTCTTTCGCACTGAGCATAAGAGGGTGTCCTGTCTATGTCAAGTTTAAGAGGTGAGTTTCTTCATTGACGCTGTAATCCTTAATTGATATTAGAATTTATGGGCGAAGCCCCTAAATTCTAATCAAATTCTCTGTCTCAGTGAAAAACCATTTGTCTAAATTGTCCTACAAACAAATCATTGACAAATTGGCCGCATCCTATGGCATCGAGCCGGAATACATCGACAACTGGGGTCGCACCCACCCGACAACAGTAGAGACCAAAAAGAAGATCCTTAAGGCTACGGGGATAGTAGTTGACACCCCAAGGCAGGCCAAGGAGGCATGGCTTGCCAGGTTAGAACAAAGGTCGTCCTATCTTGCCGAACCTGCCATCGTCGCCAGTCTTTCTGCCCTCCCAAAGGAACTTGCTTTTCAACTGCCCCTCGAAGTGAAAAGGGCAGTGCCAGAGGGACTGAAGGTCTCTTTAGCCATTACAGATGAACAGGGCGTAACGCAGAACTTCTCTTATACCCAAAAGGACATCTCTTGTTCCGGGACTGTACAGGTGGCAAGCAGGCTTTACCATCGTTGTGGCATACCTTTTCCTCAACTTGGGGCTCTCGGCCATTACAGATTTTATCTGTCGGTCTCCATGGGAGATCAGCATAAGTCACAAACCATATCTGTTGCAATATGCCCCGAGAAGGCCTACATCCCGCCTGCCCTGGAGGGCGACAGACGCACCGCCGGCATTGCAATAAGCCTCTACGGGGTGCGATCCAACAAGAATTGGGGGATTGGTGACTTTGGTGATCTGAAAGAAATCCTGGATTGGGTGGCAGAGGACCTTCACGGAGGCGTTATTGGTATAAATCCGCTTCATGCCACCTTTAACCGCACGCCTTTTAACACCAGCCCCTACCTTCCCATGAGCCGGTTTTACCGGAATTTCATCTACCTGGATGTTCCTGCCATGGAGGATTATCAGGATGCACCCGAGGCGCAAGCCCTGGTTGACGCACCCAAGACACAACGGTTGCTTTCTGAGCTTAGAGCCTCGGACACGGTCCGGTATGAACAGGTAGCTGAGCTGAAGCAAGAAGTACTAAAGGCGGTTTTTCAAACCTTTCTCAAGAATCACTGGAACCGGGCTGGAACTAAGACCGACCGGCAGATGGACTTTGAAGGCTATATAGACAGCGAAGGGCGCCTGTTGGACAACTTTGCGACTTTCTGCGCTCTAGATTCAGCTATACGCTCCCGCGATCCAGAGGTGTGGACCTGGTCACAATGGCCCCCGGAATACCAGCGACCTGACACTGAAGCAGCCCGGCGATTTCGACAAGAATACTCGCAAGACATCCTTTTTTATAAATACATACAGTGGCAATTGGAAAAACAGCTTGGGCAAATCCAGGACTACGCAAGAAGCCGGGGAATGTGTATCGGGCTTTACCATGACCTGGCCCTGGCCATCGACCGGTTCAGCGCTGATTTTTGGGCTTATGAGGATTTTTTCGTTTCTGAGCTCCGTGTGGGAGCGCCCCCAGATGCATTCTCACGACACGGCCAGGACTGGGGTTTCCCTCCGCCTGATATGGAAAAATTCCGAGAGATCGGCTATGACCTATTTGTGAAAGAGATACAGAAAAATTGCGCCTTCGGGGGAGCATTACGTATCGATCACGTCATGAGGTTTTTTCATCTCTATTGCATACCCGAGGGTGAGCCACCGAGGAAAGGGGCATATGTGTCACAGCCTTTTGAAGATTTGCTCAGGATTCTCGCCCTGGAGAGTGTTCGGAACCAGGTGGTCATCATCGGCGAAGACCTTGGCACAGTGCCGGCATATATACGGGATATATTGGGTGAGACCAACATATTTTCATACAGGCTCCTTTATTTTGAAAAGGATGATCAACAAGGCTTTATTCTGCCGCAGGACTATCCTGAATTGGCGCTTGTGACGGTTACAACCCACGATCTGCCCACCCTGGCTGGATTTTGGACACACAGGGACATCGAGGTCCGCAAGGAGGCGGGTATTTTTGACAGCCAACGGGCTATCACGGAAGCTGCTGCTGAAAGAGAGGCTGACAAGGAAAAGTTGTTGGAGCTCTTACAAGATCTAGGCCTCCTTCCTGGAGACTGTTCCACAGATGTCAATGCCTATCCTGAGATTACAGGAGAGCTTCACAATGCAGTGGTGGGCTTTCTTGCCCTCACACCATCGAAGCTGTTCATTTTAAGCCAGGAAGACCTGTTCAAGGAGACAGATCAGCAAAACCTTCCGGGAACCACCGCGGAATACCCAAACTGGTCTCTCAAGATGAAATACACCCTGGAACAATTGCGCAAAGACCCAAACGTGAGAACCTTTTGCGAGATGTTCCGAAACTGGATCGATAGATCGGGACGAAATAACCCCTTATAAAATCGCTTCGCCCTGCCCGCCATTGCCAGGCACGCTAGCGTGTAAGCTGCATGCCGTACGGGGCGTTGGCAGGCGGGGATTTTATATAACGCGGCTACGCCGCTTAAAAAAAGGAAATTCCGGCATCCTTCATTCCTCGGTTTACACTTATCAAGGATGCGGGCGCCAAGAGATAAGTTCTTTTGTTCCTACTTTTTGGTGTCAGGTGTCAGGTGTCAGGAACTGAAAAAGCAAGACCTGAAACCTGAAC
>JAQYWL010000144.1 GCA_030145035.1 Desulfobacteria bacterium
GATGAGAGTGGTACAACATTTGACTGGCTTCAGCATCTTGATCTTGTGCTAACCTTGCCAGAACCGGGGATACCCCTCGGGTCACATCACATATGAGGTTTCCTGGGGTATCTGTCATGCTTTGGTCTAACAAAATCTAACAACGGGAGGTGTATGTTGAAGACTAAAAGAGACTTATCGTTGGTAGGGTTGCTCTTCGCTTTTCTTTTTGTGTTAGGCTGCGCTGGTATGCTAGGACAGACCAAGGAGGATGAGAGCAGCGTCCTGACACTGCCCCCTCATTCAGGGAAAAAAATCAAGATCGCCGTGATGGACTTTGAAACCAAGGTTCCTCAAACTGGCTACCATTACCACTGGAGTGGGTATGGGGGCGTTGGGCGTGGGGCCTCTGATATGCTCACCACTGAGCTGGTGAAAACTAAGAAATACCGGGTTTTTGAGCGCGACAAAATCACCAGCGTCATGAAAGAGCAAAGCTTCCAAATGAGTGGCGCTGTTGACCAAACCACCGCTGTTCAAATCGGCAAGCTCATTGGGGTCAAATACATCCTTACCGGGGCGGTCACCGAGTACGGAATCGCCAAATCGGGAGTCGAAGCCGGAGGCTATGTTGATGTCGGAAAAGTGCGCTACAGCACCTCTGTAGACGTCCGGGCGGTAAGTGTGGAAACAGGTGAGATCGTATTTGCCGATACTGGCTCCGGGACACTTAAAAGCACCAGAGTCAAAGTTCTGGGCTTTGGCGGCGGTGAGCGCTTTGATCAAAAGAAGGCCTCACGATCCATGCGCATAGCGATTCAAGAGCTGATGAAAAAGATCTATATCGAACTTAACTAACCTTTTGCCAAAATCTGCCTTCACGTATAAGCCGCATCAGCGTAATTCCCGCTGGTCTGGTGCGGCTTTTTTTTGTCCCTCAGAACCTTGAACTGGTTGATCAGAAAGCTTAAAGGAGGAAGAATCATGCACACAAAGACTATCGGTTTGGCATTTGTGGTTGTCTTCACGTGCGTGTTGTTTGCTTTGGCGAGTGACTCTTTTGCCCAAGAATTCTCTGCAGATTTGGTTATGCAAGAAAAAGGCAAAGGCATATACATCACCGGTAAGATTTTTGTAAAAGGCAACAAAATGCGGCAAGAAATGGTAGTTGAAGGCATGAAGCAGATTACGATTATTAGGCCAGATAAGGGCGTGATTTGGATGGTTATGCCAGAAGGCCAAATGTATATGGAGACGCCCTATCAGGCAGGCGACAAAAAATTTGAAAAGTGGTCGTCTGAGAAAGAGAAAAAGGCGAAATATCTCGGCAAAGAAACCGTTTCCGGGCTCTCATGTAAGAAGTACCAGATTACCGAAGGCGGCGAAAAAATGCATGTATGGATATCCGAAAAATCGCCATTTCCTGTAAAAATGGACTATAGGGATGGGATCATGGAATACAAGAATATCAAATTTGGCTCTGTCCGGGACTCTTTATTTGAGATCCCATCCGGATACCAGAAAATGTCAATCCACATGATGCCGGGAGGCATGGGTTTTCCGGAATAACGGTGTCTCCTCCGGCATAAGCGCTCCTATTTCTTCAGATCTTGATCCCGATCCAGATAGATAGTCCCTCCGACCTCAAAGGTTGTTGCCGCATCAGACGGGGTATCAGCATCGATCCTTGCCTTTTTCATGTCATTTACCAGATCTTCTCCACGGCTGTATCTCTTCTCCTTATCTTTCTCCAGAAGCTTGTTAATAATCAATTGAAAGTGTTCAGGGACTCCTTCCCTGGCCTCTCGTAATTGAGGAACCGGATCATTCACAATTTTTTTCTTTAATGCTCCAAGATTTGGAGCCGTAAATGGTCTCCTGCCGGTCAACAGTTCAAACAAGACCACGCCAAGGGAATAGAGATCTGTACGGCCATCGATTTCACCGCCACTAATTTGCTCAGGAGACATATAGACAGGGGTCCCGGCAATTTCCCTGTGATCCCTTTTCTCTTTCACGCACGCTATCCCAAAGTCAGTGACTTTTATACCACCCCACTGCTGAATCAAAATGTTAGCCGGCTTTATGTCTCGATGAATAACCCCGTGGTCATGAGCATAATCGAGAGCGCCGGCAACAGATGAAACGATCTCGATAACCCTTTCATGCGGCAAGAGGTTCTCGGGTCTGCAATAATCGCTTAATTCAACCCCTTCCAGCACCTCCATTGCAATGTAAGATAGATCCCAATCCTCCCCTGCATCATAAATAGTGACTATGTTGGGGTGAGACAATTTCCCTGCCATCCGGGCTTCGCGCAAAAGATTCTCTTTGATCGTTCGTAATGACTTCTCATCTATCTCCCGACCAAAACGGAACGTTTTAATGGCCACGTATCTATCAACATGAGGGTCTTTAGCTAAATACACCTCACCCATCGCCCCTTTTCCAAGCTGTTTAACTATCTCATAGCGTCCCAATGTTTGGCCTTGCTTGAGCGAAAGTTCAACGTCGTCTGAGATTGGTTCAATGGTCTTGACACCAAATCCGCCCAGCCGCTGCCCCACATCCTCGAAATTCTTATCTTTATTGTAGATTTTCTTATAGATCTGTATAGCGAGAGAACCCTTACGCTTCTTCTCCAACTGCATCGCCAGGTGGTACAACAATGTCATGACCTCCTCATCGAGAGGCAACTTGTTAAAAGTATTAAAGGCCAGTTCCAATGAACCTTTTTCTTGATAAGAAAGCCCTAACATCTTTATAGCTTCATAGCTTTCCTCAAGAGCTTTCTGCTGGTCCCTTTTAGCTGAAGCGTAAAGCGTCAGAACAGACGAGAGAAATACGAACCAGGTTGTAATGATAGGATAGGTCATGTTTACCCACGAGGTCGCCTTTGCAAACGCAATATATCCACCCGAAACGATAACTACTGTCAGCACGCACACCATGATAGTGGTATGCAACAACCTCATCCGCGGTATCAAAAAGGTTAATCCCAACCCGATTAAGATACATAGGATTGCGCTTAAAACATCAGACTGAAACGGCTTTGTGATAAAATCTCCTTGAATGATATTGTCTACGACGCTGGCCTGTTTTTCCACCCCGGGAAATACCGTGGCAAATGGTGTTGAACGCAAATCATACAAACCTGCGGAAGTTGCGCCAACGAGAACGGCCTTATCTCTAAAGGCGTCCTCCGGAACCCTTTCATTGATGACATCAATGAAAGAAACGTAATCGAATGTCCTATAACCGCCTCGATAGTTGATATGAACAAACCCCCACAACATTGCGCCGCTTATCTGCTCAGGCGAGACAGGTATCTTTTTATCTCCTAACTGAATACCTTCTCCCCCGATTAAAGTCATACTTTCGTTGCCAACTCCTAGATATTCTTGGGCCACCCTCAA
>JAQYWL010000538.1 GCA_030145035.1 Desulfobacteria bacterium
CCTATATAACATGACGCTCTTCCGGCTGGCAAAGTTCAACAACTCTGTGATGATGGGAAGTCTGCTCTTCTCGATCGCCCTTTTTGTTCCTCTTTATCTCCTTTCAAATCAGATGATCGTTCGATACCGGGAACATGTGCTTGCCTGGGTGCACAAGAGCCGGATCATGCAAGCCTTTAAGGCCACGAAGTTCTACCGGATATATGCAACTTACTCCGAGGTGCGAGGTGGTGCATGAAATGGATCCGTTGGAAGGGCGTGATCGTATTTATTGTGGTGCTGATCTTTGTGATCGGGGCGGGGGTCCTTTTTGTTGATGATGCCATCGAGGGAATCATCGAAAAAACAGGTACGCATTTGGTGGGGGCAAGAGTCGAGTTGGGAGCTGCTGGCTTGTCAGTTTCTCCGCTGGGCCTTTTGTTGACGGAATTTCAGGTCACAAACCCGGACGCCCCCATGACCAATGCAGTCCAAGTTGATCGCGTGGCCTTATCAGTAGAGGGTTCCAACCTGTTTTTCCGAAAGGTGGTCGTCAAGGAGATGACGCTTTCCGGGGTCCGACTGAACACTCCTCGAAAGACATCGGGCGCTATTTCCAGGCAACGTGCCGACAAGCCAGTGGTCTCGAAAAGGGCGGCAGGTGAAAAGTTCAAGTGGCCATCCCTTGAGGCCCCGAACGCAAAAGAGATCCTTCAAATAGAGAAGCTTCAGTCCCTGGAGCTGATCGCATCTCTTCGCGCCGATTTTGAACTGGAGAAGGAACAATGGCAAACACGGCTGGCAGAACTCCCGGACAAGACCAGGCTGGCGGAATATAGGAAACGCCTCGAGAACCTGAAATCCGGGAAACAGAGGGGCTTGGAAGGAGTCATAGGTAGCGCCGGTGAGATTATCGCTATCCAGAAGGAAGTGAGAGGAGATCTGGACAGGATTAGGAGTGCAAGGCAGGAGTTGGAGAAGAACGCAGCCACACTCCGAAAGCAGATGGACGAGGCGACAAGAGCACCACAAGAAGATGTTCGTCGGCTCATGGAGAAGTATTCGCTTTCGACTGAGGGGCTGATAAATGTGAGTCGGCTTATCTTTGGCGAGAAGGTCAGCAGGTGGGCAGACACGGTCCTGAGTTGGTACGAGAAGTTAGGGCCGGTTTTGGAGAGGGCCAAAGAACGGAAACAGGGCGCAGAGGTGGTCAAACCGTTGCGGGGACAGGGGGTCAATGTTCGGTTCAAGGAGCATGAGCCCCTTCCTGATTTTCTGATTCGAATTGCACAGGTCTCACTGGAGGTCCCGGCTGGTTCTATTGGGGGACGGATACGAAATATCACGCCTGACCAGGATGTCCTGGGAGTTCCGCTCACCTACGAATTTTCGGGAGACAACTTGGAAGGGCTTCGATCTGTGAAAATTGACGGTGCTTTGGATCACGTGGATCCGTCCTCGGCAAAAGACACGGCGAATCTGCAGATCCAAGGATTCCAAGTAACGGACATGAGTTTGTCTGATAGCGCAGAGTTGCCCATGGTTCTGAAAAAGGCCATGACAGATCTTAAGGCGCGGGCCTCTTTGTCTAGTGGAACAGTCAAGGCAAACTTGTTGGCCGGGCTTCAATCAGTGGACATCGTGACCGGGAGCCAAGATGAGGCTGGTAGCCTGATGAAAGCCATGGCCTCAGCATTTTCTGATATTAAGCGGTTTGACGTAGAAGCCAATATTTCCGGCACGCTAGAGGCTTACGACTTGAAGTTCACTTCCGACCTAGACAGTGTTCTCAAAGACGCCGTGGGAAAACAGGTCAAGGCACAGGCAGCACGCCTGGAAAAAGATCTGCAATCAGCGATTTCCGAAAAAGTGAGTGAACCCATGGCCGATATGAAGGCAGAGTTGGGTGAACTGAGCGCTATCAGTACCGAACTGACTGGCCGTCTGAATATAGGAAACGATCTACTGAAAGGCACGAAGAAAAGTGGTCCGAGCGGCCTGAAGCTTCCGTTCTAACCTGATGCAATCATAAGATTTCTCCATGCGGTCGCCCTGCCCGCGATTGCCGACCGCTTGTCCGACGACCGTGGCGATGACAGGCGGGGGCAGGCACATAAGTGAATGCTGCCTCAGCCGGCGGCAGGCGGGAATGACACATTCACTGAATCCGAGTTTTTGCGGAGCCGTCATATGAACATAGCCAACTAAGGAGAGGAGCCACCATGACAAAGCATTATTTCAAAGCCTTGTTTTTTGTAATGATCATTGCCTTGCCTATCAGTTGTGCGATTCAAAAACCACAGACAGCGCTTAAAGCCCCTGATCTCAGCCAAAAATTACAGGCCGGTCGCTACGTGCAGAAGGTAGACAATTTCATGGTCATACTAGATGCATCTGGGTCTATGAGTGAACCTTACAAGGGCAGGACCAAATTGAACATTGCCAAAGATGTCGTGAGGCGCATGAATCAGATGATTTCCGATATGCGACTCACCGGCGCTCTTAGGACGTTTGGCCAAAGCGTCTGGCCGTTGAGCAAGAAAACAACCCTTATTTATGGCCTGAGAGAATACACCAAGGAAGGACTTGAAGAGACCCTGAAAACTGTCAAGCTGGCTGGAGGGAGAAGCCCCTCCGCCCTTGCCATCGATGCTGCGAGTCAAGATCTAAGGCCGACTAACGGGGACATAGCGGTCATCATGGTGAGTGACGGAAAAGAGATGGACAATGCCCCCGTGGTGGCTGCAGAGAACATGAAGGGCCTATTCCGTGACAGACTTTGCATCTATACCATATTAGTGGGAAATGATTCCGCAGGCAAGAGTCTCCTGGAGCGGGTTGCTCGGGCAGGCCGTTGCGGGTTTTCGGTAAGTGCGGACCGGATCTCTTCTAGCGAGGACATGGCCGATTTTGTGGAAAAGGTCTTTTTGGAAAAAGCTCAGGCCATGGACAGTGACGGAGATGGTGTGCGCGATGATTTAGACAAGTGCCCGAAGACCCCAAAACGCGTTAAAGTTGACCGTTTCGGTTGTCCGATAGACACGGACGATGACGGCGTGTACGACCACTTGGATCAGTGTACGAACACACCAAAGGGCATTCGGGTTGACCGAAAGGGATGCCCCCATGACAGTGACGGAGACGGTGTCTATGACTACTTAGATCAATGCCCCGGAACACCTAAGGGTGCCAAGGTTAATAATAAGGGGTGCTGGGTTCTTGAACAAATTCAGTTCGAAACAGGCAAGTCGACGATTAAGGCACAGGCATATCGGGTCTTGGATGACGTCGTGCCTGTGTTGAAAAGAAATCCCACGTTAAGGGTAGAGATTCAGGGCCATACAGATAACATTGGTTCAGAAGCCTCCAATAGGAAACTTTCCGAGAACCGGGCCAGGGCAGTCATGGAATATCTGGTGAAAAAGGGGGTTCAGGCGGAACGGCTTTCCGCGGCAGGCTACGGATCTTCTGTCCCGATCGCTTCCAACGACACCCCGCAAGGTCGGACACGGAACCGGAGGGTCGAACTAGCACCGATGCCATAGGCGTTGATTAGAAAGAAGATGTGACAATGTGGAGTCAGGTCTTCGCAGGTTGTTGCCCACACAAGAATTCCTTTGGGTGTCATTAAGACGTTTATATAATAAGTCTTGGCGAAGCAGAAGATCGGCTATTTCATCTGGTCGAGTCCGGAGGGGGAGTTTTGGACACGCAGTGAAGCGTCAGCGCTCATCCCTGGACCGAGCCTCAGGATTTATCAAATAAGGTTTTTGGACAAAGCAAAAGGGCATTTGGGCAACAGCCTGTTCATGTCTAACAGTTAAGATGGGTTTGGTTGAATGAAATAGAACCCGAAAGTACGGAGACATCCATAACACTTTTCCATTCTGGAAGAACGGAGGAGGCATTCTCAAAATCACGAAGACAGGGGCAGACATTCATGAGCAATTCTTCATTGCGAGGTCAGAACATAGCGGAAAACAACAAATTCAAGCTTATGTGAAGGTAAAAAGGGAAGGAGGTTCAGAATGAAAACAACAAGAATGATCACAAGAATCTTAGCTCTCTTGGTTTGTTTCGGTTGTACGGGAGTTAAGTCGGTTTCCTCTCAAGCTCCGGGACTCGTAGGGCTTTTGACCAAAGACCTTGGAGTTACAGAAAAACAGGCCCAGGGTGGGGCTGGTGCCATCTTCAATATGGCTAGAGAAAACCTTGGAGCTGAAGATTTTGGCAAGGTTGCAAACGCTGTTCCTGAAATGGACAATCTTCTGAAAGCTGCTCCTAAAACTGGTGGACTTAGCAGCGCAATTGGCGGCAAGACGTCATTGTTGGGCGGCAGTGCTCGCAAGCTTGCAGGCTTGGCAAGTCTGGCCGGGCCATTTTCACAACTTGGCATGAAGTCGGACATGGTAAGCAAATTTATTCCCATTATCCTGTCTTATGTTCAGTCAACAGGAGGTGACTCCGTAAAAAATCTCCTTGCGGGGGTTTTGAAATAAGGGAGAATTAAAGAAATAAGTATTGTCTCCTCGTGTCCTCTGATAGTTTGATATTTTATGTGCGCCGGACCATGCAACTCAGCAGCAAATTTTTTCTCAAACGAATTGGTGGGCCGAGCCCACCCTGCCAAGTTAGCGAATAGAAATCTACGTCTGTCGTACTGCCCTTAAAAACCACAAGATATTAAGGAAGATTATCTTGAATTCTGACCACCCTATTGTTAGGGCTCGCGCAAAAATAACTTGGCCGATTTGGCGCTCAGGCTTGGGTCGGATTTGGCCGATCCGATTGAGCAAAACCTCCCCAGTACGATGGTTCCCACCTACCCCGGTACCATTCCCCGAAGCCACGGGGCAGGCAGGGCAGGAAGGAATAGCTGGCTATTTCGCGGATTTTGCGAATGAGTATCGGTCTAAGATGGCCTGAAGCTGAGACGCCAAAATGGTAAGTTATTTTTGTGCGAGCCCTTAATGCTGTCTTATCACAAGACCTTCCCAGTCACTGATAAAAACTGATAAGAAGTCGCTTTTTGGTGGGGCGAGTATAGGAGAAATGGGGTTGTGTGTCAA
>JAQYWL010000282.1 GCA_030145035.1 Desulfobacteria bacterium
CATGCCGGCATATAAGCTGAATGCTGTCTCAGGCGTTGGCAGGCGGGCTGAAACCTGAACACTGGTCAATAGGTGTAAACTACTTTATGGCGAAAATGAAGGATGCCGAGAAATGTATAGGAGAATTTGGTCCATATACTGGATGATAGACACTTGATACTGGATACTTGATACTGGATGCCCGATGCCGGATGCTGGTTATTCGTTTCACCTTCTTTAAATCCGCATTCCGCATTCCGCATTCCGAAATGCAGAAATGGCTCTGATTGTACAGAAATATGGTGGTACTTCGGTTGCAAACCTGGACCAAATCCGAAAGGTCGCCGAACGGGTCATCAAAGTGTATACCGCCGGAAATGACGTGGTGGTAGTACTTTCAGCAATGGCCGGAGTAACAGACAGTCTCATTCAATTGGCACACCAGATAACCAACGATCCCAACAGGCGAGAACTCGATGTCTTGCTGGCCACGGGCGAACAAACCACGGTGTCATTGTTGTCCATCATGTTAGAATCCATGGGTTTTCCAGCCATATCACTTTTGGGTCATCAGGCTGAAATTGTAACCAATAGGGCATTTGGGCGGGCTCGCATCGCAGGAATACGCTCCGACCGCATCAAGGAACTGCTCAGCCAGAGAAAGATCGTTGCGGTTGCCGGTTTCCAGGGCCGCGACCAACAAGGCAACATTACGACCCTAGGCAGGGGAGGTTCTGACACATCTGCTGTAGCTCTGGCGGCCGCGCTCAAGGCCGACGTGTGCGAGATTTTTACCGATGTGGACGGAGTCTACACCACAGACCCCAATCTTTGCAAAAATGCCAAGAAACTTGACAAGATATACTACGATGAAATGTTGGAGATGGCCAGTCTGGGTGCCAAGGTGTTACAGATTCGGGCTGTAGAATTTGCCAAAAAGTTTAATGTGCCCGTTCATGTCAGATCGTCTTTCATAGAGGAGGAAGGAACCATGGTTGTTGAAGAAGAAGAGGACATGGAACGACTCGTGGTATCTGCCGTTACCTACAGCAAGGAGGAAGCACGTATCACCTTAAGCAAGGTCCCGGACAAGCCTGGCATTGCTTCGAGGATCTTCACAACTATCGCAGAGGCCGGGATTATTGTGGATATGATTATCCAAAACACTCGCAAGGGTGGATTGACCGACCTGACATTTACGGTACCAAAGAGCGACTATCCAAGGGCCATGGCTATTCAGAAAGATGTGGCAGAATCGATTGGAGCAGAACATGTAATTGGAGACGAACACATTGCCAAGGTATCAGTCATTGGCGTGGGGATGCGAAGCCATTCGGGTGTGGCTGCGAAGATGTTCACGGTCCTTGCAAAAGAAAACATTAATATTATGATGATTAGTACGTCGGAAATAAAGATCTCATGTGTCATTGAAGAGAAATACGCAGAGCTGGCAGTCCGAGTCCTTCACCATGCCTTTGGATTAGATTCTCCATAGCAGTGAAGATCTTTAGTAAGGACCAGCAAGTTATTACACTCATATTGGGGCTGACAATTCTCCTTACCGGTCTATTCAGACCGTTTCATCCCTTTGGGTCGATGCTCGGACCTTCCCGCGGCAACCTGACGAGTGAATCCCGTCATCAATGCATTATTGAAGTCGCAGGAGCCGTAAAAAACCCTGGCATTTACACGTTCGATAAGCCCCCAACAGCATACCAGGTAATCCAAAGCACTGGCAGTCCCATCGGCGAACGTCGTCTCTCATTAGACACGCCAGGCGATACCCTTGGCACAGGTATGCGCGTAGAGCTTCAGGGGTCGAGCGCCGAGTGCGCCCAACTCATCATCACTCCCATGAGTTATAGAAAAAGGCTGGTCTTGGGTATTTCTATCGAGTTGAATCAAGCCCGTGTTGAAGACCTTGACATGATCCCAGGAATCAGCCATGGCCTGGCCCAGCGCATTATTGAATTCAGGGAATCCCACGGTCCCTTCAAGACGTGGAACAACCTAAGGTGCGTCAAAGGCATAGGGCCAAAGAAAGTCAAATCTCTTCAATCCTACTTAGACCTCAAATAGCCGCAATCCAAAATCCAAAATCCAAAATCCAAAATCGCTATGACCGTATGTGTCACAACGATGTGTAATAATGCAGGTTAAGTCGGGGCTTTGGGCTTTACTTTGGTGCTCGTTCCTGATAAAAAATCGAGCTAACTCATTAAGAAACAGGGTGATTTAATCCTCTTTTCAAGCCGTCAGGAGCACTGTGCCTTTCGTGCGCTGACCTGGATCATCTTGTCTTTCTTCCGTCCGGCGATGCAGCGCTTACCAGGCGTGCGCGTAAACACTCGAACTTGGCTGCTGTGGTATTGAAATGGACTCGTGCCCGAAAACGCTATGAGCGACAAGGGCTTTTGGTCGAGTCTGAGGCGTTGGAGCGAGCCGAAAGAGAATGTTTGGCCGACAGCAAGTCCAGAGCTCGACGAAGAGAGCGTGAAGAAGTGCGACGGGCGGAATTGGATCATCAATATGTGCAGCGCTTTGCGATACGTGTGCGAGAACTTTCTGTGATAACGGCCTTTTTTGAATGCGAACTCAAAAGATTCCTAATATAATCCATCTCGGAGCAGAACACAGCGTTACAGGCTCCTGCCTCCTATTACAGGCGAGTGGATTGAACATTATGGTGGACTGCGGCATTGCCCAAGGGAAAGATCGACTAGTCCCAATAGAAAACTGGCCTGTAAAACCCCAGGAAGTCGATTTCCTCTTTTTGACCCATGCACACATAGATCATATCGGCCGCGTACCGGAACTCATTCAAAAAGGATTCAAGGGTGAAATCCTGACCTCTCACCCCACAAAGGCCATTCTTGGCCCAATGCTGGAAGACGCCATGGGCTTTTCTGACATGACGGAGCAACAAATCGCTATATTAAATCAAACCATTGATGACCTTTCATGGGGTTTTGAATACAATCAGGAATTTGATCTCAAAAATGGCATAAGATTCAAACTTGGGCGTGCAGGCCATATACTCGGATCATGCTTCATTCGCCTTGAAATGCGAAACCCGCATTGGTCAGTAGTATTCTCGGGAGACCTCGGGGCAGCAAATACTCCCATCCTGCCGGACCCTGATATCCCCGAACCATGTGATCTTCTGATTCTTGAATCGACCTATGGCAACCGGATCCACGAAGAGAGACAACAAAGGGTTAAAAGGCTTGGGGATGTTTTGGCCCGGGCCTTATCTGACAAGGGAAAGGTCTTTATTCCATCCTTTGCATTGGGTCGTACACAGGAATTGATCTATGAAATGGACAGGCTCTTTTCCGACCCTGAATCTCAGCAGGGATCTCCTGATCTGAATCCCAAGGCAAAGATTCCTGTATTTGTCGATTCTCCACTTGGGCTTGAAATCACGAAAATTTACTCCAGCCTCTCCCAATATTGGGACAAAGAGGCAAAACAGATACATCATAAGGGAGATCACCCCATAGACTTTGATCATCTTTATGCAGTCGACAACTACAAAGACCACCTGAGGCTCCTGGACACGCCAGGCCCTTCGGTTATCATTGCGGGAAGTGGTATGTGTACTGGGGGAAGGATTATCGATCATCTTAAAAAAGGGCTTGATAATTCGAGGAATGATCTCTTTTTTGTAGGATACCAGGCCCGGGGAACACCGGGGAGGGATATCATAAGATACAGCAAAAGGCCGGGAGGCTATGTGTATATCGATGGAGAAAGGATTACAATAGGCGCAAGGGTTCACACATTGACCGGTTACTCTGCCCATGCAGACCAAAGAGGATTGATCGAGTGGGTGGAATCTATACGTGAAAGACCTGAGGAGATCAAGCTGGTTCATGGAGAACCAGACGCACAAAAGGTCTTGGGGGACAAATTAGGGACCTTGGGGTACAAACTGAGGAATTAGCCCCGCCAAAAATAGTAAGGCCCGGACCAAAAAAACCTTGGTTCGGGCCTTGTAAATGTATTCCGGCAGCG
>JAQYWL010000277.1 GCA_030145035.1 Desulfobacteria bacterium
AAACACGTGGGGAGAGTTTTTTTTTCACGCTCTTGCCGTAACACATATTGAAAACAACTTTCTAAGATGCTATGAAACAGCAAAACAGGCTTGGCACTATCTTCAAAAAACCTTGCCGGGAGAGTCCGAGTACCGGATCTATGATTCCCGAACGACCAATGATCGCACAACAACCAAAACGATCGAGGATTTCATAAGATCGTTCCGAAAATCCGGCGCTGGAGACCTAATGGACCGGGACGCAGAGAGGCCGGAAGAGACTGTAACCCCACGGAACGGAAGGGCAAGGCCCTTTCTTGATTCGCTCTGATGTTTGATAAAATCGCGCAACGATTTTATAACTGGATAACCATATGAAAACACTGTCGTTTCTCGTCGTTGATGATAATTCAGTAGCCCTCCGGGAAATTGTGGATATCCTTAAATACCTGGGACATAAGGAGCTTTACGGATCCAGCACTGCAAGTGAAGCATGGGCCATGTTACGAGTAAAGGAGTTCGGCTGTATCATTTCTGCCTGGGAAATGCCCGAGATGACAGGGCTGGCCCTTTTGAAGATTGTACGAAATGATGAGAGGTTTGCTAACCTGCCCTTTTACCTGGCCGATTCTACCTTCACCAAGGTTAAAGTCGTCGAAGCCGGGCGATCAGGGATCACCGGGCTGATTGTTAAACCGTACGACATAGAAACCCTTAAGGTAAAGATTAAGGACATGCCCCAAGCCACGGGTGTTCACGTTCCGAGTGAGGCCGAGATTTCCCTTGAGGAGGGCATGAAGCTGATTGAAGGGGAAGATCACGAAGGCGCCCTGAAGGTATTCGAGAAACTGTTAAGCGAGGGCGAAAGTGCAGAGGTCTATTACAACATAGGCTACGTCAAGACTGCCCAGGGACAGTATCAAGAGGGCATTGAGGCCTTCAGGAAGGCCACTCAGCTTGATCGCCTGTTTGCCAAGGCGTTCGAAGCCATGGGGCGCGCCCATAAAGCGCTGGGACAGCCTGAAAAGGCCGAGGAGTGTCTGAATAAGGCGGCTGAAATCTATCTGAGCAGCGACAAAGAGGGAGAAGCAGAAGAGGTTCTGAACGAAATCCTGGAGGTAAATCCTGACACGGTCAATGTCTACAACACCCTGGGGGTTCTCTATCGCAAGAAGGGCGATTATCCAACTGCCCTGAAACACTATCAGAAGGCCCTGAAAATCCATCCCAAGGAACCTAACATCTATTACAATATTGGCCGCATCCATGTCGACATGAAGAATCTGGATGAGGCAAAATCCTACTTCGATAAAGCCCTTACGCTTGACCCGGGCTTCAAGGAAGCCAGGGAAATCTTGAACGCCATAGATATCGGCGCCATGTAACACCCACCCACCCTGCCCGCCCTCTTCCCGCCACAAAGACGGCTGATCTTCGACAAAGGGGGTAGTGGAGTTAAATGACTCATGAGCGATACAGTTGTACATTGTGATAGTGTGCAAGTTTCCATGGATGTCGGGCCCGATATTTCGAACATTACGGACCGGCTTGCACGAATAGCTGAGAAAAGCGGCGTAGAAAACGGCAACCTGCATGCTTCCGTTATAGGGTCCACAGGATCTCTAACAACAATCGAGTATGAACCGGGAGTTGTGGAAGATTTGAGACGGGCCATCACTAGACTTGCACCGCCAGACATGGAGTATGAGCACGAAAAGGCCTGGCATGACGGAAACGGCCACAGCCATGTGCAGGCTGCCTTGCTGGGTCCTTCCGTTGCGATACCGGTACGTGATGGCGTGTTGGCCCTTGGAACATGGCAGCAGGTTGTTATCATCAACCACGACAATCGCCCTCGACAAAGACGCATTGAGGTCACGGTGATTGGTACCTCAAGTTAGCTGAAAGCTGAAAGCGCAAAAGGAAATTCCTATAGTACATACGGTAAAAAGAGAGCTTAGAAGATGGAAATATGAAAATCGAAGAAATGGAAGTGAAAGATTTAGACCTGCAAAGATTCATAGATGAGAAAACAGCAGAGATTGCCTCTCTTGCCGGCAGCGGCTTGGTTGTTAACGCATTATCCGGCGGTGTGGATTCTTCAACGGTCACCATGTTGGGTCACAAGGCTTTGGGCGAGAGGCTGAAGACCTATTTTATAGATCACGGCTTGATGAGAGAGGATGAACCTGAAAGGATTGTCTCTCTGTTCAAAGAGTTGGGGGTGCCGGTAGAATTGGTTGATGCCCGAACAGAATTCTTCAACGCATTGAAGGGGGTGACAGATCCTGAAGAAAAAAGAGAAGCCATTACTCAGGCATTTTACAAGGATGTTTTCGGCCGGCTCGTAAAAGAGAGCAGTGCAACGCATCTTCTTCAAGGCACAAATTATACGGACATAGAAGAAACCGTGGCCGGCGTAAAAAGGCAGCACAACATTCTTGAACAGCTTGGAATCGATACACAAGAGCAATACGGATATAAGGTGATTGAGCCGTTGATACAACTAAGAAAACCGGCTGTCAGGGAGGTCGCAAGAGCCTTGGGGCTTCCGGAAGAAATACATAATAGGCCGCCTTTTCCCGGCCCTGCTTTGGCAGCCAGGATCATAGGAGAGGTGACACAAGAAAGCGTGGGCCTTGTAAAAAGGGCAACAAAGATTGTTGAAGAAGAGTTGCGAAATACACGAGCCTTTCAGTACATGGCTATTCTGCATGAAGATAAGGTCACAGGGGTCAGAGACGGAAAAAGGGATTATGGTTTTCAAATAGAAGTACGATCTTGGGACAGCCAGGATGCAAGAACGGGATCACCAACGAGGCTCCCTTATGATATCCTGGAGCGATTGGCAGAAAGAATAACGACCGAAGTGCCGGGCGTTGTGAGCGTGACCTATAACATCACCAAAAAACCGCCTTCTACCATAGAGGCCGTTTAGTATATTGTTTCATAAATTCTGCATTTCAAAATGGCAATTTGAAATAATACTGTATTTCATCCATTTTGCACCAGCATTGAAATCCGAAATTCGAATATCGAAGCACGAAACAAATTCAAATGACAAAAATCTCAATGACAAAAACTGAAAGGGACACCACCAGACCGCATTTGTTTTGAATTTCGAAGATTTGGATTTTGATATTGTTTCGGATTTCGGATTTCGATATTCGTGTTTTCGCAACGGTTGACGCGTTTCGTTCCCTCTCAAAGGGATATGGGCCTATGGATGATCTTAGTCATACGCCGTCAGCTCTTGGCCATAAGTTCCCGGAAGACCTGAAGCGTTGCATCGGATTTCACGGCCACCTGTGCCCAGGGCTGGTGTACGGTTACCTGATTGCAAAAGAGGCTGTACGGCTTCTTGGCCTTCGTCGCTCGCAAGACGAAGAGGTCGTGGTCATCAGCGAAAACGATACGTGCGCTGTGGATGCTTTGCAGGTTTTGCTTGGCACGACGACAGGAAAAGGGAATCTGATCTTAAAGGATTACGGAAAGAACGTCTTTACAGTCCTTAATCGCACAGACAAGCGGGCCATCCGCTTTTCGCGCAAGGGGACTTACAGGTACGAAGGAGAGCATCAAGAGGAGTTTGCCGAACTTGAGGCGGCCTTTGCTGCTGGCCGCGCAACCATGAAACAACGAATGCGCCAGAAAGGGCTCAAAGCCCTCGACCTTCTTTCCAAGCCCTTTGATGCCGTTTTTGACACCAAAGAAGTAAAATGCCCTGAGCCCCCTTATGCCCCCCTGGCCCCTTCTGAGGCATGCGCCAGATGTGCTGAGATGACCATGGCGACCAGGATGATTGAAACAAAGGATGGAAGACCCCTTTGCATCCCATGTGCCGAGGAAGAGGGCTTGTCTCATTAGGCGCTTAGTTGTGAAGTTCGTGTTTTTTCTGGCAGAACATATTTAGAATACACTGTTTTTCAATACTGACAAATAATTTAGGAATTTAGGGATTGAGGGATTAAAACATGGGTGATTCCGTCAATTCCCTGGCCCAGACCGGGGGGTTCCTCCAGGGACATTCTCGAACTCCTGTCGCGCCAGGTCGGGCCTAAATTCCTCAATTCGCAATCCCTCAATTCCGGCCCGTCCGCCATCGGCTGCGCCTCAGGCGAATGCCGGGCGGGCTTGTCCGGGTTATGATATGTTCAGTGGATTCTTCCACCAGGATCCCCGGAAATCTTCTCCCTCGACTTGGGGTAGTAGCCTCAGCCACTCTCCTCTGCTTCGGGAATTTCAATTTCAATGGTTTCCCGATCACCGGCAAACCATTTCTGAACATACAGCGTACCGATAACAGGTGGCTTACCGGGGTTAGGCTTTTCCGCGTACTTGATTGTATTCTTGGTTTCTTTCTCCTTCTCAAAGACAATCTTCATATGATCACACCTCCGGTTCTAATTTCTCCGCTAAAACGGAACCTCATCGTCATACTGACTTTCATCACTCCAGCCATCAACAGGAATTTCATCAGACGGAGGCCTCCCACCCTGTAACTTGTCCAAAAAGAACTTTAACACAGCGATGGCTTCAGCCTTAGACCCGAGTTTGACCTTCCACGGCACACTCTTGTCAATAGGCTCTTTGCTCCCATCTCTCTTCTGAGGAAACACCCATTCCATGTACGTCTTGCCGTCCTTACGTTTTGCAGCTACAAGCGAAAACTCGTTTCTGTATTCATTTAGTAAAATGCCGTCGTCATATGGACTTGACGGGTATTTATAGAAAGTCTCATTATCCATATTTCTTTTCTCCTAAAAGGGTAAAGTGTAAGGTGCTCCCATCATCCCATACGAACCACTGCGGCTTCCCCCACGTTTCTGTACCGGTCAGGCATGCAAGTAAGAATGATTATCTGGCATGCTTGACCGGCTTTGGCGAGAACCGCCCCCATCAACTTGAGCCGTTCCGGATCTGTGTAACCGAGAGCATCATCAAGGATGAGAGGAGCCCCCCCTCCATCCTTGCCAACGATCATGGCACAAGCGAGGCGAGCTATCAGCGAAAGCTGTTCTTTGGTTCCCCCGCTCAAGGAATCGAATGAAACGGTTGCCCCGCCCAGGGTCCTGCTGGTGATCACCAGGTCTTCACTAACCTCCACTTCAAAAGTGTCGTTGAATAAAAGACGGCCGTGCTGTTCGATCTTCTCCCGGAGAGGGGCTACATACGCGCGACGGGCTTTGTCACGTTCGTCCTTCCTGGTTTCAAATAGAAGTCTCGCGGCGGATGCCCTCCGAACCAACGCTGCACTTTCTCGTCTGACGTGTTCCAGGCGGCTTTCAGCAGCATGGAGCTGCTCGTGAAGTCCGTCCTCACCTAACACCTTGAGACGCGTTTGCACTTCAGTGAGCCCGGTTTGGGCATTCTTGCGCTTCTTCCGGATCGTTAGCAGCGAATCCCTTGCTGTTTCCATCAATGTCTTGACTTTTTCAGGCCCTTTTATCTTAAGGGCATTCTCGGCATCACGGAAGCTTCCTTCCTGGAAACGAACTTCCTCGGTAGATTTATCTAGTTTTTCTTTTAGCTCATGATCCGGGATACGAGCCCTTGCCCGGCTGAGTTCCTCCTCGGCTTGCTTGAGGTCAGCCGTTTTCAGGTCGAGTTGAATACGCGTTTCACTACTGCTTTCCCGCAACCTGTCGCGGACCTCGCGGGCAGAATTCAAAGTATCACGAGCTATTTCCCATTGCCGGCCGGCATCGTAGAGAGACTTCTCAGCCTTACGGAGTTCCCCCTGTGCAGATTCCAGATCAAGACAAAGCGGAGGGGTTGATACGCGTTCGCCGGGATAGACCGGGATACTTTTTCCCAAACCGATGACTTTTCTCTCAAGTTGCTCATAAGTAAGATCCCGAAGATTGTCCCGTTCTGTTTGGTCTCTGTTTTTGATTTGTCTGAGGGCCTCCCGACGTTCTTCAAAGGCATTTCTCGCCTCGTCCGGGTCGCTGACCCCTGCGGCAGTACAGGCGCTTGTAAGTGCTTCTTGCGCTTCTTCGAACCTTTGGGATAAATCAACGGCCCTGGCGCCGGCGGTGACTTCTATATCAAGGGTTTCGGGAATAGTTAATCGAACCCGGTCCGGTACGGAGAGAACCTTATCTTCGTTCTTTCCTATGGATGCCTGTTCACCATCGATCTGAAGAGTAAGATCGGTAAGAGCCCGCAACAACAGAGAGGGAGAACCCGCTTCCTGTTGGGCACGAGCAATAACGAGTTCACGTTCAGCTTCTCGGATTTTTTTGAGACGTTTTTCGTCTACCTGGTTACTGGTCAGCAGGTCTTCAGCCACAGCGGCTTCCTGGCGGGCACGATCAATACGTTCTTTACGTTCCCTCAACTGTTCCAGGTGAAGCTTGTTGTTGAAATAGTCAAAGTCCGCGCGACGGAGGGTCAGGAGTGTCTCGGTATCTTTTCGGCACTTCTCGGCGGAATCTGCGCTTTCTTCAGCCTTACCCAACCCTTCCTCCGCGTTCTGCACAGCAGGACCTGATGACGCGATAGCGGCTTCAAGCTTCGCGTGTTCCTTTTGCGCTTTGTTGACTCTGTCGACGAGGTCTTGCCGGGATTCCTTTTCCAGCCGTGCCGCATTTTCGGACTTTCTCTCCGAATCCAGTTTTAGTCGGGCGGTCTCCAGAGCGGCTTCCAATTTCTGGATTTCATCGAGGGATTTCTGGTATCCGGAAATTTCGTTCTCAATCTCCACTTCCTGTTTTCCAAATCGATCAAGGTCATTCTGAAGAAGAGCAACCCGGTCGATATCATCCTCTAAATCCTTGAACTGCCGTTGAAGTGATGCCACCTCATTCAGCGCATTTTCTTCGGCTCGCTGAGCAACTTGTAATTCCTTCTTTTCGTTGCCTCGTTCAGTATAATAGTGTGCGTATTCTTCCCGGATTAACTCGAAAAGGCTCTCTTGCCTTGGGTCGGTGGAATGGCCGCCGGCAGCTCTATCGAGTGCGGCTGACAGGGAAGTTTGCTTTTCCAGGTTCGCCTGGCGAAGCTCCTCCCCCTGTTGCATATTGAGCGCACGCCAGAGGTCAACGTCGATGGTTTCCCGCAATATAGCCTCGGCTCGTTCGTGCGCTTCGCGGCCGGTATGGTTTTCCGGCTTTGGCTTTACGACCTTGAGCGTGGTTTCCGGCTTTTTATGGAACCGTTTGAAGTAAGTAAAAGCGTATGGGCCACTTTCCGCCTGAAGCTCGATTTCAGTGCTGACATCCCGGTGGACCGGTTTGATCGCCTCCACGTTTCGGTGTTTGCTCGAGTCGAGATACTCGAAAAGAATCTTTACAGATTCGGTGATGCTCGTCTTTCCGGCTTCATTAGGCCCCTCGACAACGGTCAGACCCACGGGGCCAAAACGGACCTCGGCTTCTTCGATTCCCCGGTAGTTGCGCAGTCGGACACAGAGGATCTTCATTGCGCTTTCCCCGCAAGTCTGACCAGGAGAGTGAGTGCGTCGCGGGCCTTGATACCATGCGGGCCCGCATCCTGGGCATCTGACCGTAACCGTTCCACAGTACGACTGGCAAAGCCGGAAAACCCAAAGCCGGCAAAGTCTGCATCCTCCGGGATCACGACCAATTCCTCAGTGCGTGTCTCAAGAGCACCCAGAATCTCGCTGATGTATACAAAAAGCTCCTCAAGCTGGTCATGAAACAAAAGCGAAAGGGTTCCGACCAACCGCAACTTGACTACGGCACGCTCCTTGTCATCAATTTCCTCCAGCCAGCGCTTAAGACCCTCTATGTCCTCCTTTGTATTCATATCAACCCGCTTACGCTCAATAAAGCGCCATGCACCTACATTCACCTCCCGTGTAGCTACTTTCTCTCTGTCGAGGTCAACTACGAGTGCGAAACCGGATTTGACCTCATTGTAATCGGTTTGTTCGGGTGACCCCGCATACCATATGCGACCGGTGTTACCCACTTGTGTGAGGGAGTGTCGATCCCCGAGAGCCAGGTAGTGAATCTTGTTCTGCGATATCGCCATCTCTGCCGCATGAAGGGAAATAGCCGCCGGATCATCGGGATCTGGAGAGATGCTGTCCAGCATCCCATGGGCAACACAAACACGCACGGTATCAACGACGGATTCAAGAGGTGCGGTTGCCATAGCCACGAGATCTTGCAGTGGTCGCTTCGAGTACCACGGGACCCCCACAATCTCGATGCCATCGTCAACCTTAATGGGAATCATGTCCTCTATTACATGGACATGAGGCGGTTTCCGCTCCAGGAAGGTTGAGGAACGGTAGACGGATGCTGCGTTAAGCGGATCATGGTTTCCCGGAAGCAGGTAGACCGGAATCGGTACATCCTTCAAAGCCTCGAGGGCACGAAAAACCGTCTTCCGATCGATCAGGTTCGACTCAAATACATCCCCGCAAACCACCATGAACCGGCAATCTTCTTCCTTTGCAATACGTCCGAGTGATCGGATGGCATCGAATCGGGATTGGGCAAATCTTTCCTGAACCCCTTCTGAAAAAAAATGTCGGGTCATCCCCAACTGCCAATCCCCGGTATGAAGAAAGCGGGTCAATATCTGCTCCTTTTCTTAATCCGCAGCTTACGCAGATTACACAGATTTTCGTGAAAGGAAAACTTCGAACGTCTTGACAGTTCGGCCATGTTGATGCCAAGATCTCTTACCGCCCAGTAGCACAATAACGATCATTTGGAAACTGCAAAACTAAGGGGCTGCCCCATTCCCTATGTCAAAAGATTTGGACCTGTGCGGTTAGCATGTTCGTAGCCCTAGCAATACCGTTTAAATCCCCCCTAGCCCCCCCCTT
>JAQYWL010000389.1 GCA_030145035.1 Desulfobacteria bacterium
AAAAGCACAAAAACTCCCATAAAATTCCAGATGCAAGAAATCGCTCAGGCGGTTCAGTTCAACTGGAGTTTTTACGGCGGCTCCGCGCCGCAAAAACTCTTATTTCGTTCTGCAGGCACTTAAAATATGCTTGACCGACATATGATGGTATGATATACAATACCATGTGTATATTATTATCGATACAAATGTTTTGGTCTCAGCTTTGAGGTCGCGTCGTGGCGCTTCGTATAAACTGGTTTCTCTCCTTCCCAGTGATAGGTTTACTATTGCAATCTCAGTCCCCTTAATTTTCGAGTATGAAGACGTGCTGAGGCGGGGAAAGCTCCCCCCTGAAATTTCTGAAGAAGACATTAGCGACTTCATTGATTTTCTCTGCTATGTCGGTTACCAACAAGATATATTCTTCCTGTGGCGACCTTTTTTGCCGGATCCATCTGATGACCTAGTTTTGGAAGTCGCCGTGGCAGCGGGTTGCGAAGCTATTATCACATACAATAAGCGCCATTTCCGAAAAATCGAAAAGTTCGGCTTGCGGGTTCTTGATCCCAAAGAGTTCCTTGCCGAGATAGGAGTAATATCATGAGTACACTAAGTTTACGTCTACCCAATTCTCTCCACGAACAGATAAGGAATCTAGCCAAAGAAGAGGGCGTTTCTATTAATCAATTTATCGCCTCTGCTGCTGCTGAAAAAATGGCCGCACTGTTAACTGAGGAATACATTGAAAAAAGGGCGGGAAGGGCTAGTCGAAAGAAATTTCAGGCAGTGCTCAAGAAAATTCCAGACGTTCCGCCAGAGGAACAAGATAGGATATAAGCCTAAGGCAGTATAACGCTGGTGAAATATTGACATTTACTCCTTCCAACGCCCTTATTACTTTTCCCAATTGCGCCTTTTGATCGATGCGGAGTTGTTGAATTTCGTGACTAAGCGAGGTGCTTTTGCTTTTGGTGAAGTTGGGCATGGTGTTGACTAAGTCGACTTATTCGCGACATACATTCCGGCATTGATGCTTCACAGGGTGTAGCGGCTCGCCAGTTTGGTGTGGCCACCTTTGCAATCATCAAATGGTTAAGTTCAGTAAGACAAAAGTGAACTTAGCCCCCCATTTTTCACCGATTTATCCTCTGATCTCATCGAGCATGGCATCACAGTGGGAATCGGGATCGGCACCGACGGCTCTGCGAGCAACAACAATCTGGACATGTTCCAGGAGATGGACACCGCGGCCAAGCTCCACAAAGTGAAGAGACTTGATCCCACGGTCCTGGATGCCGGGCAGGCCTTAGCTCTGGCTACCAGAATCGGCGCAGAGGCTATCGGCCTCGGGGAACAGATCGGATCGCTTGAGACGGGCAAGAAGGCCGACCTCATCATTATCGACACCCATAAACCCCATCTGACCCCCCTTTACGACCCTGTCTCTCACCTAATTTATGCGGCAAGCGGCAGCGATGTCAGGGATGTCATCATTGAAGGCCGACCGGTGGTTCGGGACAGGGCCATTCTTACCTTCAGTCTTGAACCCATCTTCGATTCGGTCGCAGATCTGGCCCGCCAGATTGCCTCCTGCTAAGGAAGGCCCCTCCACCCATCGTCTCACCAAGGGGTTTTTTCACCCGCCCTAACCGCCCCATTTATCAGTCAGTCTGTTTCCATCCTTCCGATATACTGAGAGAACAAGATCCTCAGCTATTTCCGGTGTCGAGTTTCCAAAAGTCAATAATCTGACACGTCGCCGGACGGCAAAATCAAATTCGTTGGCAGTTCCGTCCTCAGATATTTGAACAAAGGTGCTCTAACTCTTTGGAATTATGGAGAAGTACCTGCCCGCGGTATTGCGGCATGATTCCTGCTATCACGAAACGGTGTAGTGTTCACATATCCAAATCATAATCATGTTTGTACAAGGCGAAACAACGAGGAGCTTTGTCATGTGCAGAAGACCGACCTATGAAGAATTGGAACAAAGGGTCAAGGAGTTAGAAAAAGAAGCTGCTGAGCGCAGGCAGGCGCAGGAGTCGCTGCGGGAAAGCGAAGAGCGTTTAAAGACTGTACTCGATACCATTCAGGCTGGAATTGTAGTTATTGACCCCGAAACCCATATCATCGTTGGTGTCAATTCTGCGACTGGAAAAATGGTCGGTACTCCCGGGCAGCAAATTCTCGGCAGTGTGTGTCACAAATATATCTGTCCGGCAGAGGAAGGCCGGTGTCCGGTCACAGATCTCGGACAGAACTTCGACACCGCAGAAGAGGTGCTACTGACGGCCACTGGTAAAAGGGTGCCGATTCTCAAGACAGTGGGTTCTGTAATACTGGCCGGCCGAGAGCATCTGCTCGAAAGTTTTTTAGACATCACCGAGCGCAAGGAAGCCGAGGAGGAGCGAGAAAAACTCATTGAAGAACTTCAAGATGCACTTGCCGAAGTCAAGACATTGAGCGGCTTGCTGCCTATTTGCAGTTCCTGCAAAAAAATACGTGATGACAAAGGCTATTGGAATCAGATAGAGGCTTATATTAGGGACCATTCTGAAGCTGAATTTAGTCACAGTATTTGCCCTGAATGTGCGAAAAAGCTTTATCCCGAACTTTACGAAAAGGGTCGCTTAGAATTGGAGTAAAGACCAAAATGAGAATTGCTATCCAATTTCGGAAGGCTGGTTACAATAATCCTTGAAAAAGCTGTTTTTGTCTGGTAAAAGATCATATTTTGTTAAACAGAATTTCAGTAAATTCGGAGATTTGTGAAGGGAAGCCCACAATGCTATTCGAATTAGCGAAATCTTGTCCTCAAATTCTTCTGATGAGACTATTCAAGGGAGTGTAACAATATGGCAAGAGTATGTGAAATATGCGGAAAGAAACCTATGAGCGGCAGTAATGTGAGCCATGCCCACAATGTCACAAAACGACGCTTTTACCCCAACTTGCAGAGGGTTCGTGCTCTCCGGAATGGCAGTGTCAAGCGAATCAGGGTATGCACGCGCTGCCTGCGCTCCGGCTTAGTGGAAAAACCGGCGTGAATCGTTGTCCGTTATCCGTTATTCGTTATCCGATTCACGATTACACGATTTCCGATTTCCGATTCACGATTTCCGATTCACGATTTCCGATTCACGATTTAGGCCGCAAGGCGAGCCACTTTTATAACGTGCCTGATCTTATCGACCAATTTGATTACGTTTTCCAGGTGGTCAGCGCCTGACACAGAGATCGTAAAATAACAATCCGCCCGCTTGTCTGCCCGGGTGTTAACGCTGGCATCCAGGATGTTGGCCTGACCCTGGCTTATGGCAGCAGTAATATTGGCTAAAAGGCCAATCCTGTCGTGACACAGCACATGAATCCTCACCGGGTATACTTCTTCGGTCTCTGGCGCCCATTGCAATTCGATCCGCCGCTCCGGATCTATACTTAGAGAATGGGGGCAACTGGTGCGGTGAACCGTGACCCCCTGACCTCGGGTGATATATCCGACCACAGGATCACCAGGCAGGGGATGGCAGCAGTTGGCAAAGCGCACCAGTATGTCGTCCACACCTCTTACCAGTATGCCCGACTTTGCTTTTCTTCCGCGAATACGATCCCTTAGCCTGGTGACGATGGTCTCTTTTTCGTCTTTGATTTCAGCTCGTGGCAGCAAATACCGGGCCACCTGTAGAGGAGTTACCTTACCGTATCCCACACCTGCAATCAGGTCATCGGCGGTTTTGTAGCCAAGATCGTGGACTGCTTTTTCGATCTCATGTGACTTAAGAAACTTCTTCAGACTTACATGGTACTTGCGCAGGACCTTGTCGCACATCTCACGCCCCAGTGCCATGCTCAGTTTCCGTTCCTCCGCCTTGATGTGCTGGCGCACCCGAGACCGGGCCCTGGCTGTCTTGACAAAATTCAGCCAGTCTTTGCTGGGTTTGTGATTGGGGGATGTGATAATTTCGACCCTTTCGCCGGTCTTTAGCTCATACTTTAAGGGAACCATTCGGCCATCCACCTTGGCCCCTGTACACCGGTTCCCCACCTCAGTATGGATCGCATACGCAAAATCCACGGGAGTGGCCGCTTTGGGGAGGGCCAACACGTCACCCCGGGGTGTGAATACATACACCTCATCAGGAAAAAGCTCGATCCGCACGCTTTCCATGAATTCGTCAGGGTCCTTGAGGTTTTTGTGCTCTTCTACCAGTTCCCTGAGCCAGGCAAAGGCGGCCCCAGTCTTTTGATCAAAGGCGCTATCCTCCTTATACTGCCAGTGGGCTGCAATGCCGTCTCTGGCTATACGATCCATCTCCCTGGTGCGGATCTGAATCTCAACGCGCTCCCCCAATGGCCCGATCACCGTGGTGTGGAGGGACTGGTACATATTGGGCTTGGGGATACCAATGAAGTCCTTGAAACGTTTGGGTATAGGCTTCCATATTGAATGGATGATCCCGATAGCCTGGTAGCACTGAGGCACCGTATTTAGGATAATACGAAAGGCGAGGATGTCGTACACCTCCTCAAAATCGACGTCCTGGTTCATCATCTTCTGATAGATGCCGTAGAAATGTTTGTGGCGGCCCTGGACCTCACAAGGAAGATCGGCGTCCGCCATCTTTGTCTCGATACTTTTTCTTATGGTATTTATGTACTCTTGTTGCTCATCCTTTTTCTTTGCCACCTGGTTGACGACCTCGCGGTATTGATGCGGAAAAAGATACTTGAACGCGATATCTTCGAGTTCCGTTCTGATCCAATAGATACCGAGGCGATTGGCGAGGGGGGCATAAATGTCGAGGGTTTCCTGGGCTATCCTGATTTGCTTCTTTTTCTTTTGGAACTGAAGAGTGCGCATATTGTGGAGCCGATCGCACAGCTTGATCAGTATAACGCGGATGTCATCGGCCATCGCAAGAATCATCTTTCGGATGTTTTCGGCCTGATGGGCCTCAGAACTCCGAAATGCCAGGCCACTCAATTTTGTCACGCCCTTCACAATATGAGTCACCGGTTCACCAAACAACTCCGTTAAGTCTTCCATGGTTGCCTTGGTGTCTTCCAGGGTATCGTGCAGAAGGCCCGCCGCTATACTGACCGGGCCCAACTTCAACTCGGTCAACAGCCCGGCGACCTCCAGCGGGTGAGAGAGATAAGGCTCTCCGGAAAGCCGCACCTGGCCTTCGTGGATGCGCGCCGAATAAATATATGCCCTCTCCACCAGAGCCAGGTCTGCCTCTGGGTAGTAGGCACTGATACGGTCCAGGATGTCAGTGATTCGAATCATGTCTAGGATTCGTTCGCTCCGCTCACAATTGGAGTAGTGAAGTAGTGGAGTAATGGAGTAATGGAGTAATGGAGAGGACTGAACATCGTAATAGTTCAGCCCATATTGTCATTTCGAACGAATGTGCCCACCCTGCCCGCCCTGGCGCGACAGCTTTAGCATTGATGTCAGCCCACGTCATCCCGGTCTGGGCCAGGGGCGCGACATGAGAATAATAACCGCTGCTATATAAGAACCCGGCCCGCCCTGGCGCAACAGAACCTGGAGAATACCCCGGAGAGAAAAACCCGGTCTGGGCCAGGGTCTGGGCCAGGGAGAAATGTTGTTCGGAGGTCATACAGTTCCAAGCTAAAAGATTTCTCCCTTTGGTCGAAATGACAAAAAAAACAATGGGTGCTGAACTATTACTGAACATCCAATACTCCAATACTCCAATACTCCAGTACTCCAGTACTCCAGTACTCCAGAGGAATTTGATGGATATGCGACCTTCAACAATGGCAACCATTTAAATAGATTGAAGAATTCCCAGAAGTTAGCTAATATGCCTTGGCAAAGATAACACGCCGGGTGCTCTTGTTCCCGCAAGCGATACATCCCCCGGTCTCCTTTTCGGCATCCGGGGGAATGCAGCGAATCGTAACACTCAGGTCTGTCTTTATCTTTTCTTCACAGGTCTGGTTCCCACACCAGTGGGCAAGGGCAAAGCCTCCATGGATCTCGGGTTTTTCCGGATTCTTGGGCGTGAAAAAGGAATAAAAATCGTCTTTGGAATCAATCTGTGTGGTGTTTTCTTCCCTGAACCGCAACGCCCGATCAAACAGGTTTTTTTGAATCTCATCCAACATCGAAACAATGGTCTTGATGAACTGATCCCTTGGGATCGATTCCTTTTCTCTCGGGCCCCTGTCCCTTCTACCTACAAAGACCGAGTTTCGAGCAATATCCCTTGGGCCTATCTCCACACGGATTGGTATCCCTTTCTTGATCCAGTCCCATCCCCTGCCTCCGCCAGTCTCCCTGTCATCAATCTCAACTTCGATCTTACGACCATGGTAATGTTGCCCCCTTAGCTCCCCGGCCAGTGTGCGGGTGAAGTCCATGACCGTGTTTCTATCAACGGCTTTCTTAATGATAGGCATCAAGGCCACGTGAGATGATGCGATCATGGGTGGAAGCACCAATCCGTTGTCATCGCCGTGTGTCATGATGATAGCACCGATCAGACGGGTGGAAACCCCCCACGATGTGGTCCATGCATACTCTTCCTTTTCCTGGGCAGACTGGTAATTGATCTCAGAGGTCCTTGCGAAATTTTGTCCCAGAAAATGAGACGTCCCGGTCTGCAACGCCTTTCGATCCTGCATCATCGCTTCAAGCGTAAACGTATTGACTGCACCGGGAAATCGCTCAGAGGCCGTCTTTTCCCCTTTGAGGACAGGGATTGCGAGATAGCTTTCTGCGAGCTTTTCATAAATGTCGAGCATCTGAAGTGTTCTCTCCATTGCCTCCGCTCTGGTGGCATGGGCAGTGTGGCCTTCTTGCCAGAGGAACTCACTGGTTCTCAAGAAGATACGTGTCCTCATCTCCCACCTGACCACATTACACCACTGGTTGATGAGCAGGGGTAGATCCCGGTAGCTGCTGACCCACTTCGAAAAAGAGGCTCCTATGATGGTTTCAGATGTAGGCCTTACCACCAAAGGCTCCTCGAGCCGCCCGGCCGGTATCAGGTTTCCATCCGGCCCCTCTTCCAGACGGTGATGGGTTACAATGGCACATTCCTTGGCAAACCCTTCAACGTGCTCGGCCTCCCTTTCAAGGAATCGCTTGGGTATGAACAGGGGAAAGTAGCAATTCTTTACCCCTGTTTCCTTGAACATGTCGTCCAATACGCCCCTAATGTGTTCCCAGATGGCATAACCCCACGGCTTAATAACCATGCATCCCCGTACCGGCGAGTTTTCAGCCAGGTCCGATGCCTTCACCACCTCCTGATACCACTCGGAGTAGCCCTCAGCCCTTGTTGGCGTTATGGCAGTCTTTGCCTGTTTTTCCATATTGCTCCTGTCTTGATGGAGTGCCTAAAGTGAGCTAAAGTGAGCTAAAGAGCCTAAAGTTAAAGGACAAAAACCAACGCTTAGAAAAAACTTTCGTAACCGTTCACGCCGAATAACCGTCATTCGCCTCCAACTGGTAGATTTGCGCCAGTAGGGTCGGCCACCGCGCCGACCAATTCGTGGCGCCCGGGTTTGCCATGCTGGCCTGTATGGGCAGGCGCGGTGGCCTGCCCTACTTTATAGGCTTCCACTTCCTGAAGCAGAACCTCAACCAGTCTGTCCTCCGGCACTTTGCGAATGACTTTCCCCTTTTTGAAAAGGACCCCATGACCTTTGCCGCCTGCGATCCCGATGTCCGCCTCCCGCGCCTCCCCTGGTCCGTTCACCACGCATCCCATGATGGCAAGCTGCACAGGAGTGGTCCTGGTAAGCAGGGCCGACTCCACGCGCTCAACAATCTCAACCAAGTCGATCCCACACCGGCCGCACGTGGGACATGAAACGATTTCCGGACCACGCTGCCGGAGCTTCAAGGCCTTTAATATCTCATAGCCGACTCGGACCTCATCCACCGGGTCCCGGGTAAGCGATACCCGTATGGTGTCACCAATGCCCTCGGCAAGAAGGATACCAATACCGAGGGCGGACTTAACAGTGCCTGAAAACAGGCTGCCTGCTTCAGTAACACCCACATGCAGAGGGAGGTCTGTCTGAGAGGAAAGCAACCGGTGGGCTTCCACGGTTCTCAGCACATCCGACGCCTTGATGGAGACTTTGATCTCATGAAAATCAAACGATCTGAGCAGCTCCACGTGCCGCAAGGCGCTCTCCACCATGGCCTGAGGAGTGACCCCCCCGTATTTCTTGAGGAGGCCTTTTTCAAGTGAGCCTGCGTTGACCCCCACACGAATAGGAATGCCTCGCTCCTTGGCCTCTTTGGCCACGGCCTTCACCTTCCTGGCCCCCCCGATATTGCCCGGATTGATCCGCAGGCCGTCTGCGCCCGCCTTCATCGCTGCCATGGCCAGTCGGTAATCAAAGTGAATATCGGCGATCAGTGGGATGGAGATTTCTTTCTTGATGGATGCGATGGCTTCTGCGGCTGCCTGATCAGGCACTGCTATCCGCACAAGCTCGCAGCCCACTGCCTCTAAGCGGTGAATCTGTGCTGCCGTGGCAGCCACGTCGTGGGTGAGGGTATTGGTCATGGACTGG
>JAQYWL010000463.1 GCA_030145035.1 Desulfobacteria bacterium
AAGCGCTTGAAGCGTGTCCAGAGGCACATCGAGCAGATGCCCAGCCTTTCCACAACGGTTACCAGGGTTCTGGAAATCTGCGACAGCCCGACGACCTCTCCCAATGACCTGAACCGGGTGATTTCCCTCGATCCGGTGCTTGTCGGGCAGGTATTAAGGCTCATCAATTCAGCGTACTATTCTATGCCCGAGCAAGTCACCTCCTTGACCCGGGCTATTATTATGCTGGGTCTTAACACAGTAAAGAATCTTGCACTTAGTACGGCGGTTTTGGAAAGACTGGTTGGGAAAACGCCTTTCCAGGCTCTTTCCATGAATGATTTTTGGACCCATTCCATTTGTGTGGGGGTGACCGCTAAGGCCATAGCCACCATAAAGCGTGTTCCGCTCACAGAACGGGAAGAGTATTTTGTGGCCGGGCTATTGCACGACCTGGGCAAAATACCCCTTAATGATCGCTTTCCGGAGGAGTATGTCCAGGTGTTGGAATCGGCTAAACCCGGGCAGTGCCCTCTGCACCAAGCCGAGAATATGATTTTTGGAATCGATCACTGCGTTGTCGGAAAGATGATTGCCGAAAAATGGCGGCTGAGTGAGACTATGATTGATTCTCTTGGCTGTCACCACAATCCCGATGAGGCCGAGGAAGAGACCCGCCCACTGGTCGAAATTGTGGCACTGGCAAATGCTTATGCCAATACTTTTGCAATAGGATCATCAGGAGATCCTTTTCCCGAGAAGCCAATGGTAACCAGTCTTCTTGAACGGGTTGGAGTGAGCTGGTCTACGCTTTCCGATCTTCGTGAAACTGTGTTAGAGGAGATAGAACAGGCCAAAATCTTCCTGCGAATTACCCAAAAAGGTCAGGCTCATGAACATTAGATTCTGGGGGGTAAGGGGTTCCATACCCTGTCCGGGTCCCCATACCGTGAAATATGGCGGGAACACACTTTGCCTTGAGCTACGATTCAAGGACCCGGACAGGCTTATTATTATTGATGCCGGCTCCGGCATTAGAGAGTTGGGCAACTACATGATGGCCCATGACCTTCCCAATGGTCCGATTGAGACGGAGATTTTTCTGACCCATACCCATTGGGACCACATTATGGGACTTCCCTTTTTCACGCCGATTTACATTCCCGGGACGAAACTTAAGATCTACGGACCGGTCACCTATGAAGATGACACGCTTAAAGATGTTGTGGGCGGACAACTCACATATCGTTACTTTCCGGTCCGCCAGACAGAGCTTGCCTCGGAAATTAAATACATTGATCTCAAGGAAGGCCGCTTTGATCTTGGAGACGGTATTGTGCTCAAGACCAAGTATCTCAATCATCCCCTCCTTTGCCTTGGCTATCGCTTCGAGTATCGCGGCAAGATCCTTTGCACCGCCTATGATACCGAACCATTTCAGAATGTCTTCTGCACGGATCCCGATGATCCATCCTATGATGAGACCATGGCCCGCGAGGGCGAGCAGGTAGCCCGGGAAGAAAACCAGCGGGTGGAAGAATTTTTTGCCGGAGTTGACTTGCTCATTCACGACGCGCAGTACACAGAGGAAGAATATGAATCCTCTAAGGCGGGTTGGGGACACACTTCGTGTGAGCATGCCATCGCCGCGGCAAAGCGGTCCGGGGTCAAGCGCCTGGCCCTATTTCACCATGAGCCTGTGCGGACCGATGCCCAGATAGACGAGTTGAGCAAGAAGTATTGCAATGCGGATTATGCCGGCGACACAGAAGTCTTTTTTGCCCGTGAAGGAATCTGGATCGAGCTCTAAAATCATCCTTATAGGTCTTGCCCGCATGCTCTGGGTGGATCCCCAATGGCCCGTCAAGGGCAGACCCCAATTACCACATTGTCATTGATACAATCTGCGCATATTTTCATCCTTCCTTTCTTCTTCCTCCGGTATTCTTTAAGATCAAGTCCTTTTTCAATAGCCGATAGGCATCTGTAGCACAATATACAAAAATTCAAATCTGTTCCGGTTGTGGCACTAATCTCTTTTCCGCACACCTGACATCTTCTCAACGTATTAAAGGCCCTGCCGCACTTTGCACATTTTTTCATGCTGTGTCGCGATCTCTTTAGGGATGATTGATTTCCGTTCGAAGTTGAGCTACACTTTACCGCAAGCACATCGGGGGGAAAATTTCAAGTTATAAAATCGCTTCGCGATTTTATATAACGCCCTTTAGTTTTACAGTTTCTAAGTAATCCTTTTAGAGCCGGTTCATGATGGCAAGAAATTTGTCCTTTTCAATTCCCACAAATAGTATTTCTTTTCTCAATCTATAACCTTTTTTACTCACTATTTTGGATATAGTCTGTCAAGTAGTATGGACTAACTATCTGCAAATTAAGGATAAAATCTCTAACCCCTTACCTTGGCATGATATTTTCATATAACGATAAGTCCTATAGCCTTTGGGAGTGCTGGCCTGCTCGGTATTTCGGTTTGCTGGCGCCCAGAGGCTTTTTCCGTCTTGACCCCTTGACACTGTAACCGTTCACGGGATGGCATGCTTCTTGGAACGTCTTGGCGGAAACCCTTCGTTTTTCCGTCTACTAAAGTCCCTCTGTCGAAGAAATGGTCCTTGCCTATCAGACTGTGAGGGCTACCGGGTTAACAAAGGTCCGGCTCGGAAATGTGGAGGTCTTTGTCCGCACTGAAAAAGACCGGAAATACCTCATGGCCCATGTAGACCGCAGCGCCTATTGATTATTGAAAAGGTCAACTGAAATAGTGGGAAGAGAGAGGTGGGGTCTCATGACTTGACATTGCCGGATTTTTTACTATGATGATAGAGAAGTAGGAACTTCTACTAAGCAAGGCCTGTTTTACACCCCAGAGGGATAAGGTTTTGTTCAAAGGCAGAAAGATAACAAAGCTGCTTGAAAAATACGCTGAAGCAGACACAAAGAAAGCTGAGTCGCAAATAGTTTCAGAACTCGAGCAGTTCGGCAAGCCTGCCGTCCGGCATACAATCGAAGCCTTCCAACAAAGAAAGCTTGTGCCAGGGAAAGCACAAGTCCTCCTCGGAAAGCTGTGTGACGACTCCTGTATGGAAGACATAGTACCCCTTATATGCGAATCTTACGATGAGGTGCGCAGGGTTGCCAAAGAAATGATTATTAAGCGGTGGAAGAAATCTTCTTTGCCGCTTTTGATCGAGCACCTTAAAAGTTCGGACTTCTATTCAAGGACCAGCGCCACAGAACTTTTGGCCACGTTTAAGAACCAGTCCTGCGAGCCCGTATTGGTTTCTATGTTTAACAGCGCTGATCCGGATATGAAAAAGAACATAATCAGGATATTGAGCGGAACGGGCGGCCAGGTGGCCAAAAAACTAATAATAAGCGCTCTTAACGACGAATCCTGGCAGGTACGATTATCGGCAGTGAAAAGCCTCGGAAAAATGCGGGCCCCTGAAAGCGTGGACCCTCTGATCGAAAGACTCACGGAAGACGACCGTCAAATGAAGAGGCTGGCATTGGACGCTTTAGGCGCCATAGGCGATAAGCGAGCGGCCCGCCCAATGATAGAACTCCTGAAAGACGAGGACTTGTTGGTTCGCCAGAAAGCCAGCGATTATGTTATAGAAATAGCTGACTCTGACGTTGTTCCAGAAATTATTGATCTAATGAGGGACAAGGACGTTAACGTCAGGCGCTGTGCCGTTGAGGTGTTAGACAACCTGAAGGACCCGAGGACCAGCGACGCACTCATCAAAGCAATTAAAGATTCCGACTGGTGGGTACGCCAGATCGCTACCGACTCCCTGACGCAATTGAAAGGGGATAACATAATCAAGGGTTTCATTGCAATGACCCGCGACCCAGATGAAAATATTCGCAGGTGCGCCGTGGAATTTTTCAATAAAGTTACCCATAAGTCCGCATTAGACCCGCTTGTCGAACTGTTGAAGGATCAGGACTGGTGGGTGAGGGAAAAAGCTGTGACGGCTCTTGGCAAGCTAAAGGACAAACGAGCGATTGCTCGGCTGTCTGAAATGATAGATGACGAAGAAGTCAATTGGGGGGTTCCTGCCGCGCTTGCTGAAATAGGAGGGGACGAAGTCTTCGAACTTCTTCAGAAATTTCTTTTCGACGACCAGAAACGGGTAAGAATAGAGACCATAAAGGCCTTTGGGAAATTAAAAGCGATGGATGCTGTCCCGGATTTGAAAGAATGCCTCAAAGACACCGACGAAGACGTCAGGACCGAAGCCGTCAGGACGCTTAAGGAGCTTACCGGAAAAGTTTTTAGAGCCGAAGAGGAACTAACGCCCGAGCAAGTTTCACAGGTGGCCGTGTCAAGAGTGAGGGCTGCCGAAGGGGCGATCTTAACTGAGGCCATACTCGTTGTCGATCTGTGTAATTCAACCGAAATAGCCGCCAGATACGGAGACAATTTTGCCCTGAACCTTACCAGGATTCTGACTGAAACCGTGACGCCAATTGCACGGAGGGAGAAGTTTCAGTTCATGAAGAGCACGGGCGACGGTTTCCTGATCACATTTCCCGGGGTGATCAATTCCGTACGGTTTGCACTGGATGTTTTCAAACAGATAAATAAACACAATGAAAAAGCCGACAAAACCGCCAGGATCGACTTGAGGTTCGCCATTAATTTAGGAGAGACCAGGATCGATGCGAAAGGAGACCGTCTGGGCGTGGCTACAAATATGACCTTCAGGGTAGAAGGGGTTAAGCCGGAAGGACTCATTCCCATTGAAAACGGAATGGCAAAAGAAGATATGCCCCTTGATAACCGGATCTTAGTAACCGAAAATGTGGAGAAAGAGATTGGCAATATGGAGGGGATCAAAGCCAGGATAGTCGGGCTTTTTGAATTAAGAGGAATAACAGGGCTTCACAAGGTTTACGAACTAACTTCTGTCAGTAAATAACAGCTATGAAAAAAGATAATACAGCAAGCGTTTTTAGTAGAATAAAGCATATTCTGGGGGAGATTCCTTTCTTCGAGGACTTTACAAGTGATGAACTCGATTTCTTTTCAAGAAACGTAAGGCTCCGTTATTTTCCGGCACAAACCGTACTTTTTAGGGAAGGCGATATTGGTGACTATTTGTTTTTCGTCGTTGAAGGTATGGTTGACGTCCGGCTGGAATCGACAGAGTCCGAGCAGAAAATAATAGCTTCCTTTGACCGGGGCTGCTGCGTCGGGGAGATGTCCATTGTGGACGACTATCCCAGGTCAGCTACCATTGTTGTGACGAAACCCTCAGAACTGTTGTTTCTTACCAGAAAGCGTTTTGAATCGATCTGCCAGGAAAACCCTCCTGTTGGCATTAAGTTTCTCCACGGCCTTGCCAGAAACCTGAGTATAAGATTGAGGAAAAAAACCGGTAGGTTTGCCGATCTGGTTTAATAATTGACAGTGCTGGGAGTTCTATCCGCCTGTGGCGGGGAATCATAGCACTTAATTGGCTTGGCCGCTATCCTGCAAATGAAACGACCTCATATCCGTTATCCTGAAGGGCCTTGATAATTGGCTCCACAGGGCACTGTTTCAGGCGAAAGTAATGGATTTTCTTGTCGGTTCTATGGGCAGCTATCCCCACACTGATCACTTCGCCTGCTTGTTCGTGAATAATCCGGGAGACCTTTTCAAATCCGTCTGGTTCCTGACCCACATTCACATCGAGCCGGGTGCCATTAGTAAGAATCCCCATAATATTGATGAAAGCGTTCAGGATGTCCGTGACCGTAATGATGCCCACCACTTTATTGTCGTCGCCCACAACGGGTATCCCACCAATCTTCTTTTCGTAAATAATCCGGGCAGCAGTCTCAACATCAGCATCCCGGCGTATGGTTATGGGATTCTTTATCATCAGGTCTGCCACCAATAGTCCAGTGACCATGGCAGGAAGAAGCCCCTGCTTCATGTCTGCCAGGGTGACCCACCCTAAAAGCTTCTTGGATCGGTCTACTACAGGAAGGTGCCGGATGGAGTTGGCTTGCATTAAGTGAATAGCTTCCTGGACTGAGGAGCGATCTGAAATGGTAATGGGCTCTTTGATCATTAAGGACCGGACGCGCATGGCCTTTCTCCTTCTTCCAAGGACTTGTTATTCAAAAATACTATAAAACCGTAGCGTCGTCAAGGACCACAGATAGGAGCACAGGCAAGGTCAAGTCACTCTCGGTTGGTACAGACAGAGAGGCTCTTCGGCAAGATAGTCGCCTGTGGCCTCATAGGCCCGGGCACGACATCCCCCGCAGACCTTCCGATACTCGCATCTGCCGCATTTACCTTTCAGGTTGTTGTAGTTTCTGAGGGTTTTGAATACTTCTGACTCGTTCCAGACGACCCCGAAGGATGTCTCCTTTACGCTGCCGCAGTTGAGGTCCAGAAAACCACACGGCTGAACGATACCAGTATTCGATATAAAACAGAAGCCGGTTCCGCCCAGACACCCCCGGGTTACGGCATCCAGCCCGTGGGTCTTGAATGTGACGGTCTTTCCTTCGTCATGGGCTCGCTCCCTCAAAATCCTGTAATAGTGGGGTGCACAGGTGGCTTTCAACTGGAGAGGCACTTTGTCCCTCTGGTCATAGAACCAGTTTAAGGTCTGTTCATACTGCT
>JAQYWL010000202.1 GCA_030145035.1 Desulfobacteria bacterium
TCTGGGCCAGGGAGTGTTGGAGTACTGGAGTGATGGGTAAGAAGCAGCTGGCGTAAGGGACACAGCACAGGGCGAACGGCGAAAACATCTTGCCTTGCGCCTTATGCCTTGCGCCTTATACGGGTTTCAATACCCAGTACTCCAGTACTCCAGTACTCCAATACTCCATTGCTCCATGTGGATTGATAGAGGGTTGTAGATGTCAAAGGTCAAGACAGTCCTGTATTGTTTGATAGGCCTGATGGTTGGCGGGATCGGGTTTGGGTTAGTAAGTTATCATCGTCTCAAGGAGGAGCCCAGGGCCTTGCTTTCAGTCCTGCCAAAAAACAGAGATGTGAGCCTAAATCATATTCACCACGTCGCAACTCGAGACGGAGTCAAGGAATGGACGCTTGATGCCGAGTCAGCACAATATCAAAAGGCAGACAATAAGACCTTCTTCAAAGAAATTTTTGCCACTTTTTTTCTCAAGCATGGTAAAATCATACATGTTAACAGTCGTGACGGGGTTCTTTTGACCGATACCAAGGATATAGAGGTTTGGGGGGATGTGGTCGTACGAAGTGGTCCATACGAGTTGAATACTGACAAGCTACGCTACGAACATAAGACCCAGACCATTTCCACGGACACGCCGATTGTAATCAAAGGAGATCGCATGGAGATCACTGGCGACAGCATGACCTTTAATCTTCAAACAGAACAGGCTGTTGTATGGGGCAGAGTGAAGGCTGTCTTCATAAAACCGCTACGCGATTTTATATAACGCGGCCTCCGGCCCGTAGGGCCTACGCCCCGGAGGGCTACGCCGCTCAAAAAGTGTGAAGGAGTGAAGGATTGTTGGAGTATTGGAGTATTGATAAAAAAAGACTTGAAATCTGGAGGGTCAGCGTTTGCTTTTTCCATCACCCCAATACTCCAGTACTCCAGGACTCCAGAGAACGATCGAGTAACGGACGGGCTTTGAAGCCCCCCTATGGGGGGCAAAGACAAAGCCACGTTCTCTGGGTGTGGTTGTTTACTATCTTGCTGTGTCTCGGATATCAGGCTGCTCCTGTTTTAGCCGAGACCCAGGTGACAGGAGGCGAAAAGCATGGGGAGGCTGAAACTGCCATACGCATTACCTCCGACAGGCTGGAGTCGGACCATGAGATGAGGTGGGTGGAATTTATAGGAAACGTCATGGCTATACAGGATGACGTTGTTATTACGGCTGATCGCATGAAGGTTTTCTATATTAAGTCTGATGGACAGACATCAATGGGCGCGGGCACGATTGAGAAGATCATCTCTCAAGGAAATGTCAAGATCGTTTTTGACAATAAGACCAAGACGGCTGTGGCGGACAAGGCGGTTTATTTGGCTGACCAAAAGGTGCTGGAGCTCAGCGGAGGAGACCCAAGGGTGTGGTCTGGTAAGAACATGGTCCGGGGAAAAAAGATCACGCTGTTTCAAGCTGAAAATCGAACTCTGGTGGAAGGGGACGGCAAAGACCAGGTGGAGGCAACTCTTTACGTCAAAAAAGGGAGTGGCTTGACGAAGTAATGGCGAGCTTAGCGACTGAGGATTTGGTCAAGATTTACAAACGCAAACGTGTGGTTGACTCGGTCACTCTTGAGGTAGAAAGCGGGAGTGTTGTGGGGCTCCTTGGTCCCAATGGGGCCGGAAAGACCACAACCTTTTACATGATCGTTGGGCTCGTACGGCCTGATAGCGGGAAAGTCTTCCTGGATGGGGAGGAGATCACTTCATGTCCCATGTATGTTAGGGCGCGCAAGGGGATCGGATATCTTCCACAGGAGGCTTCGATTTTTCGAAAGTTGACTGTGGAAGACAACATCCTGGCAATTCTGGAAACCCTTCCTCTTACCAGGTCTGAGCGGTACGACCGCCTTCGGGAACTCCTTGAAGAATTGAATATCGGGCATTTGGCAGGACGTAAGGCTTATACCTTATCTGGCGGGGAACGACGCCGTGTGGAGATCACGCGAGCCCTTGTAACCACACCATCATTTATTCTCCTTGACGAACCCTTCGCCGGGATTGACCCCATCGCCGTGATTGACATACAAAAGATCGTCGGACAGCTTAAGGAGGGCGGGATTGGGGTGGTCATATCAGACCACAATGTGCGGGAGACCCTGGGGGTTTGTGACAGGGCCTACATTCTGAGCGAAGGCGTGTTGATTGAATCCGGGCCTCCGGAGGCTATTGCTGCAAGCAGCGTGGCCCAAGAGGTCTATTTGGGAGAGGGCTTTAGGCTGTAATGGCTTTTGAACTTAGACAACAACTTCGCCTTACCCAGCAACTGGTCATGACACCACAGCTTCAGCAGGCGATCAAGCTTCTGCAATTGTGCCGGCTAGAACTGTTGGATGTAATCAATCAGGAAATAGAGGAAAACCCAGTTCTTGAGGATGGGCCAGAGGGGGTGCCTGCTGAGGGTGGTGCTGGTGGTGAGCCGATAATTGCGCCGTCAGAGCCGCCTCCATTAGAGCCAGTCACTGTTGAGGAAACGGCTCAAGCAGACATCGACTGGTCTAACTACTTAGGGGAATACAATACCCCTGGACACGTCCATTTTGAAGCTGAAAAACGGGAAGTCCCAGAATATGAGAATTTCGTGGCCCGGCGGGAGTCCTTGAATGAACACCTGATGTGGCAACTTCTGCTTTCCCTTCCAAGCAGGAGAGATGAAAGGATTGGCAGTGCGATCATTGGCAACCTCAACAAGGATGGCTATCTTCAGGCTACTCTGGATGAGATTGCAACCCTGACCGAGACAGGCACATCAGAGGTGGAAACCGTCCTGCGCAAGATGCAGTCCTTTGATCCCCCAGGCATGTGTGCTCGAGATCTAAGCGAGTGTCTATTGATTCAGGTTAGGCAACTGGGCTTGCAAGATTCGATTGTGGTTCAGATTATCCGGAATCACCTTAAGCACCTCGAGAACAAGAACTACAAGGCGATTTCCCGCGCCCTGGGTGTTAGTCTTGATGACGTGTTTTCTGCTGTCGAGATTATCACCAGGATGGAACCGAAACCTGGCCGGCAGTTCAGCGACGAAGAACCCCAATACATAAGCCCGGATGTCTTTGTGTACAAGGTGGGCGATGAATATGTTATTGTCCTGAACGAGGACGGCATGCCCAAGCTTCGCATAAGCTCTTTTTATAAGGAAGCTTTAAGTAATAGAGGAAAGGAGTTTGCCGGCCATACAAGGGACTACATCAAGAACAAACTGCGGTCTGCGGTGTGGCTGATTCGCAGCATCCACCAACGTCAGAGGACCATTTACAAGGTGGTTGAAAGTATTGTCCTTTTTCAACGGGATTTTCTGGAAAAGGGGCTTGTCCATTTGAAGCCAATGGTATTGCGGGATGTGGCCGGGGACATCGGGATGCACGAGTCGACCGTGAGTCGCGTTACCACAAACAAGTATGTCCATACCCCGCAGGGCATTTTTGAATTGAAGTTCTTTTTCAATAGTTCTATTAGTCGATTTAATGGAGAGACGATTGCCTCGGCAAGTGTCAAGGAAAAGATTCGGCAGATTATTGCGTCTGAAGATTCCACGAAACCGTATAGTGACAAGAAGATGGTTGACATTTTGAAATCTTCAAACATTAATATAGCCCGCAGGACAGTCGCCAAATACCGGGAGATGCTGGGTGTATTGCCATCTAACAAACGCAAAAACATACGGGGAGGTCAATGAGTATGCAAACGTCGGTGACTTTCATGAACCTTGATCCCTCAGAAACCCTGAAGGCATATGCGTGTGAAAAGCTGGATCGATTTGATAAGTACGTAGAGAATCCCGCCAAAGCAAACGTGGTACTGACCGTGGAGAAATTCCGTCACATTGCCGACATAAACATTAGTGCGGATGGATTCGTTGTAAATGGTCATGAGGAAACCTCTGATATGTATTCGGCCATAGATATGGCCCTGGATAAGCTTGAGAAGCAGATTGTAAAGAATAAGAAGAAATTTAAGAGACTTCGGTCAACAGCCGCAAGATCTAAGATGTTTCGATATGAAGAGGCCAACGTAACGGCACCCGGGGATCTGGAGCACGAGGCAGCGCCACGAATTGTTAGAATCAAGAATATCGAGTATAAACCCATGGATGTTGATGAAGCGGTTTTGCAAATGGACCTGATCAAGGACAGCTTTTTGGTCTTCACCAATGCCCAGACCGGAAAGGTCAATGTGTTGTACCGCCTGAAAGACGGTAGTTATGGATTGATTCAACCCAGCTCTTAGAACTGTTAAATAGTTTATGGGGTTTGTTGTGTTAAAACCCAATAAACCCAACAAACTCAACAAAGATTGCATTAACATGAGAATCTTAGACACGCTGAAAGAAGAGGCTATCATTTCTGAACTGAATGCCACAGACAAGAAGGGGGTGTTGGAAAAGCTCACGGGCCCCGTGGCAAAGGCCTCTGGAATCAACCAGGAGGAAATGGTTCGCGTACTCTTGGAACGTGAGCGCCTTGGCAGCACCGGCATTGGGGAGGGGATAGCCATCCCCCACGGAAAGTTGAAGTCTATCGACTCGTTGTTAGTTGGCTTTGGACGAAGCCCCGAGGGCGTTGACTTTGAAGCCATCGACGGCAAGCCAGCTCACCTGTTCTTCCTATTGATGGCCCCCGAAAACTCTACAGGCGATCATCTGCGGATGCTTGCCAGGATATCGCGATTACTCAAAGACAGCACGTTTAGACAGCGGCTGATGAGTGCTGCGGACCGACGCGAGCTCTACACGGTGATCGCAAATGAAGACCATGAATTTTGAACCTGGTGGTCCGATTCCAAAATAACATTGCAACAAACTGCCGGTTTCACCCCCACGACTCAGGGGCCGCTTCTCTCCGAGGCGTAGGCTGGTGCCTCTCCGAGCCGGAGGCCAGCCCGTAGGGATTACAGGCCGGAGGGCAGGGTGGGGGCTGAATGAGCCAGGCCTCGCAGCCGGTTACAGGGGCTATGCGGACATAGTTGAAACAAGGAAAGATAATCATCATCAGCGGGCTTTCCGGCTCTGGGAAAAGTACGGCTATAAAGGCACTGGAGGATGTTGGGTTTTTCTGCGTGGATAATCTGCCGGTCGTACTCTTGCCAAAGTTCTTAGAACTTCGAGCGGGGAGCAATTCTGAGATTTCTAAGCTGGCGCTGGTGATGGATATCAGAGAAAAGGGGTTTCTCTCAACATATTCAGATATTCTGGACAGGCTGTGTAAGGAAGGATATCGGTTCGAAATACTTTTCCTTGAAGCCTCAGAAGAAACTCTCTTGAGACGGTACAGCCAGACCAGGATGCAGCACCCCCTGGCCGAAGGAAAGAGCCTTCTGGAAGCGATACGTAACGAGAGGGAACAACTTAAAGGACTTAAGCGAATCGCTGACAAAGTTATTGACACTTCCCATTACAATGTCCATGAACTCAAAGCTGTTATATTGGGCCATGTGCTTAGGGTGGTTCATACCGGGCACGTGGAGGTACAAGTCCTCTCTTTTGGTTACAAGCATGGCATTCCATATGACGCGGATCTGGTAATCGATGTTCGGTTTTTACCCAATCCATATTTTGTCCCTGAATTAAGCGGCCTTGATGGCACGGCGCTTGGGGTCCAGGCGTTTGTGAAAAAATGGGATGAAACCCAGATTTTTTTGAAAAAATATTTGGATCTGCTTGACTACCTTATACCTTTATATAAGAAAGAGGGGAAATCCTATTTAACCGTCGCGGTTGGTTGCACAGGTGGAAGGCACCGCTCCATTGTGGTCGCTGATGAGATCTTCCAACATTTAAAAAAGAAGATTGATCGCATAAACTTGGTCCATCGAGACATTGAGTTATAAAATCGCTTTGCGATTTTATGTAACGCGGCGCCGACTTCGCCATAGTAGCCTCGGCCTCCGCCATAGGCTTCTGCCGACAGCGGATGGCTACGACGGCTGAATTCGCCGCTCCAAAAAAGGAAATTCCTATACTAAATAACCTAAAGAGTAGAGTGAACTTTAGGCACTCCTTTTTGATGGGGGTCAGATTTATGACAGGTCTTGTCATTGTAACTCATAGCGGTCTGGGAGAGGCCCTTATTGAAGCAGCCGAATCGATCCTTGAAGGGCCTCTGGGCGCAGCTACGGCTGTTTCTGTGGATTTGAGGCAAAGCGTTGAACGAATGAGAGAAAAGATAAACACCGGGATCAAGGCGGTTGACCAGGGCGGAGGCGTACTTATCCTGACGGATATGTTTGGAGGAACTCCATCCAACCTCAGCCTTTCCTTCCTTGAGGAAGGCCGGATTGAGGTCCTTACCGGTGTTAATCTTCCCGTGGTGATCCGAGCTGCCAAAATGCGGAAAGACAAGAAGTTGAGCGAGCTTGCAGAGAGCCTGCAGGCTTATGGGAGAAAGAGTATTTCATTGGCCAGCGGGGTCTTGAAAGGAAACAAAAGAACCTGAGAGTCAGGGATTGTGCCATTTGTGCCGTCCCGTTGTTGATGAAGGAGCCTAAAATTATGGCAAAGCGAAAACTCTTGATTGCTGGAAACTGGAAGATGTACAAGACCGGTCCACAGGCCGCGGAGCTGGCAAGCGGGTTGAAGTCCTTGGTCTCGGACATGATGGGTGTGGATATCATGGTTGCCCCGCCTTTCACGGCCCTCGGGATCGTGGCAGAGATTCTGAAAGGGTCCATCATACACCTGGGGGGGCAAGACTTGTTCTGGGAGGTCGAAGGGGCCTACACCGGAGAAATCTCGGCTCCTATGTTAAAGGCCTCAGGATGCACCTATGTAATTATTGGCCATTCCGAGAGGCGTCAATACTTTGGCGAGACCAATGCAACGGTGAACAGAAAGATCCGGGCAGCCCTCCTTGAAGGCCTGATCCCTGTGGTGTGTATCGGAGAATCTGAAGCTGAACGGGAATCGAATCAGACCTTTTCTGTGGTGCAAAAGCAATTGGAAGAAGGTCTGGCGGGCCTAACGTCCGATGAGGTTAAAAAGTTGACCATTGCCTATGAGCCTGTTTGGGCCATCGGTACTGGCAAGACGGCAACCACGGATCAGGCTCAGGAGGTGCATGAATTCATCCGGGCGCGGATGGACACAGCCTATGGAAGTTCGGTTGCAAATGTTGTCCGGATATTGTACGGTGGGAGTGTAAAACCTGAAAACACCGGCGATCTCATGGCCATGGCCGACATTGACGGTGCATTGGTAGGAGGCGCCAGTCTGGATGTCAATTCTTTTTCAGCCATTGTTAGTTTATCGATAGATGCTGCCACTGGCAAAGCGTGAGAATCGGAGCGGTTTTGATATGTCAAGTTTCATCATCATTATCCATATAATTGTAGCTGTAGCCTTGATATTGATTGTACTATTGCAGACCGGCAAAGGGGCGGATATGGGAGCAGCCTTTGGAGGGGGGTCGAGCCAGACCCTGTTCGGGGGCGCTGGCGCATCGACCTTCTTGAGTAGACTGACAACGATTGCTGCCATAATTTTTATGCTCACTTCCCTAGGGCTGGCCTATTTTTCGAGCCATCGGGCTAGCAGGTCGATCATGTCCCAGATCCCTGCCCCTGCAACAGAGCAAACAGAGCAGGCGCCATCGGAAGCTCCGGTTCAACCTAAAGAAACACCTCAGCAAGCCGGGGAAACTGAGCCCATTCAGGAATCTAACTAGACGTCTCAGAATTTCTATGACCTATTGAAATTTCTGCGACTTTAGTCGAGTAGTCAAGTGGTCGGGTGGGAAAGTGGTCAATCGGTTAACCCTGGCCCAGACCTGGATTAGTGGCTTGGTAGCTTATGATAAGCCGAAGCGCCAGGGCGGGCGACTCGACTACTCAACGACTCGACCCTGCTGGCCGACTGGCTACGTAATAGTCTATATGAAGTGCGTGCCAGGGCAGGCCAATTGCGGAGCGAAGTGGAGCTAAGTTCATTATGCCGAAGTGGTGGAAGCTGGTAGACACGCTGTCTTGAGGGGGCAGTGGGTTACGCCCGTGCGGGTTCAAATCCCGCCTTCGGCACCACAAGAATTTCAAGGGGTTAGCCATTTTGGTTAGCCCCTCTTTCGTTGAAACCCTTATATTTCCTGCCTTTGCTAAAGTCACTGTCGCAATACCTCCTAAACACAGCGTGTTACAGCCCTTCAATTTTGCAATTTGTGGTTTTGGGTAACGTTTTGGGTAACATTTGCGAAATAACCCTTTTTTTCGCTTCAGGCATGATGTCAAATATTCGGTTTTCCCGCTTCTGGACTCTACGCTTGCCATCTCCATCACGAGCCTCGTCAATGGAACATCCAACGAATTCCTTTCGGACATTCAGCTAAGATTGCCACAAAAAATCCCCTCCTTTCTGCCCGGTTGAAAATGGAGAGGAAATCATGGAAGACTGTGCCTGTCTGAACGAGTTTGAGGAAGCAGCATCAATGATGCAGGTACTGGATGAAGCTGCGGACGACCTTATTTGCAGCGATTACGACGAAGAGGGAAACTGCATCGGAGAGATTTACATCTTTTCCGGCAGTGATAAAAGGTGCAGATCGGACGGTCTCACAATCGGTTTTGACAATTGCTGTAAGGATGACGAATACTGGTTTGGGCTCGGGGAGTGCAAGGAATAGGAGAGAGAGCTTGCAACATCCAAAGCCGAACGCTTATGCCACTATATTGGTCGATATTGTTCAGAGGAGCTTGATCTACTCTTTGGCTCAATTTGCATAGAACATTCCCGAACATATTGCTGTTTCAACTCCAAGCTTTCACGGATCGTTCATGAACAGGGAAGGCCGCAGTTGCAGGGAGACATCAGCAGTTGGGGCGGACCTGAGAGCCCCAATTGCCGCGGGTTTACCCCGGAGGAATTTCAGATGCTTGACTTTTCGAGAATAGACCTCTCTGAATGGTACGGTGATATTGAAACCAAAGCCCAGGATCAGATAGAGAGCGAAATGCAAGAATCTATAGAAGATCACCACGAAAAGATCGAATGAAAATAGATTGGATAGTTACATGCTCTGTTCATCTCGGGCGGGGGTGAATCGCGTTTTATTTGAGAATTTTCGGAGACTGGCGGCCTCCCGGGCCGCTAGCGGAGAAAATTCCGCTTTCTTCTCTTTCGCACCCAACGCAATTTCCGATGCGTTCTTGTGAAGGGGAATACAGCGGCTCAACGTTTCCGAGCTTTGTGCGCCGTTGCCCACCTTTATTGTTTTTCCCTCAACCAACAAAAAGGTAATACCCCCGCATTCTCAATCGCATCAAACTCATGGTGGTCCGTCGATATCACAGTGCCGCCTTCTCGTTCAGCCAGTGCTAAGACAAAGGAATCTGCCACTTTTCTTCCTCTATTTTGATTTCTTCCTGTTTTTTTTCAGCGAATTCCTTGCTGCTTGATAGCCGATCCCTATATTTTCCACACAATGCATCGATTATGTTTGGGTCGGCCAATATGGTTTTCCGCTTACGATGTATAAATTCCACAAAATCAGAGACTTCTGAGAGTTGAAATGAGTCAAGATGTTGAAGACTCTCTACGATTTTTTGTTGAATTTGGGTGTCCATTCGAAATTCCTCCTATTTTTCCCTCCCTCTGGGGCGTAAGTCCATGGCCCTGCGGGCCGGAGGCTGAAAAAATCAGGCCAGAAATTGTCATCTCAGGGATCTGTGCCTGCCCCATTAAGTGCAAAGCTACTTTTGGGGCGGGCTCTGAGACCCTCATCTCTTCAGCCTACATGACCGAGGATATTCAACTCTTATCATGGGAAACAGCTCTTTACAACTCGAAATTCCCCGTGTTTCACTTTAGATTCCCCAATCCCTGCCCTGCTTGTCCCCTAGGCCATGCTCGTACAGGGGTGAAGCGCTTGCCCTGCCTGCCACGCCTGCCCTGTTAAACCAGAAATTGTTTAACCGGGGTAGGTCCGAATGATCATACTGGGGTGGAACGCCTGCCCTGTTGAACGCGAAGCATATTCAACTGGGGCGAA
>JAQYWL010000294.1 GCA_030145035.1 Desulfobacteria bacterium
ACAATGCCCGCATACACGGCAATGGCGGGCAGGTCTCGCGTTTGTCGCTCCTGACACCTGACACCTGACACCAAAAAGTAGGAACAAAAGAACTTATCTCTTGGCGCCCGCATCCTTGATAAGTGTAAACCGAGGAATGAAAGATGCCGATTTTCAGATAAACAATTTCGAAAAATTCGGATGAGTAAGTCTCGCAACCCGTTTGAATTACTCTGGAAGGGATGTCAAACTCAAATCCGCATTCCGAAATCGTATATAAGGTGGGTTACGTGTAAATGATGCTGTACGGCAGGGGGGATATATCCCATGCGCCCGGTTTGGGCATAATGCTCTGGTTGATGACAGTCATCCAGAAATACTCAGAGTTGAGTTCTCTCAACTTGCCGTCCTCGGGGAATCTGGCATGGCTGGTGCGCTCATAGGTGGCCTGGAAGATCACAATGCCGCCGTCGTCTTGTTCTGCGATGAGGTAATTTTCTTTGACGGTGCCAACCTTCAGGTTGTGCGTCTCGGCAATATTTTGTATGTCGGTGTCTGTTAGTTTCATCAATATGTATTTTGAAACACCCCTTTCCGAAATACGGTAAATAGCCCTCGATTCGCTGCTGCCCGCGTACACTGTGGATATACAGGAGATCCTTCTCAGGTATTGGGCTGCCACCATTGCTGCTGTCCGGCGCCCGCCTGATGTTAACGGGAATCCATAATATTCAAAGAACTTCTTCTGGACCTCTTCAGCATAATCATCTCCCTTTTCATACAGGTCCTTAGATATATACCGCAGATCGCGGGCCATGTCTTCGGCGGCATCAGCGATGGGCCAGTCGATTCGAACATGAAAGTGAGAGAGGCCGTATCGATTTCTAGCCTTGACAGTGGGATCGCGTTGAATAAGAAGGGCATAGTCAACCGGGAGTAAGCTTTTGAGAAAGTCGGAGAAATGGGTTGATTCAAAAAGTTTTATGTTTCTGAAATATTTCTTTGAAAATTGAACTGTTTCAGAACGCATCAAGTTCTCTTTGGTCACCTTATTGTCATTAAAGAATCGTATGTATTTCTTGTGGGAACTGGGAACGAATTCCTCCGCAAAGATCAAAAGGAATCGGTTGTGAGATTCGTACTCCACATCAGGAATACGTGCTCTTGGCTTCAGCTCCCGTTTTTCCACAAAGGGATATTGAAGCTGTTTGTCTGCAAAGTTATGATAAGATTTCACCAACCCGTACTCTATGAGATATTCGTCCAGTTCATCCCTGAGGGCTTCATAGGTCGAACGTCGCAGTCTGTCCTGGCGGCTCAAGTGTTCTCGGAAGTTCCAGTAAGTCACAGCTCGTCTCCTCAACGATTGCAGATGATCTGTCGATTTTGTTTATTTTATACTGGTCGTGTCGTGAAGTCAATACAAACCTAACTCTTACCGCTTGATGATTCGGTATTGACGGCGTTTGAACGATCGATCCACTCATAGATGCGCTCACGCCAGACATAGGCAGGAATCACAAAGGCAAGAGTGATGGCAATCAGTAAGGCTAATGTCAGGTGGTCTTTCTGAAAGACTTGTGCCCCTTGCAGGCTTAACATGAAGGTCCCCGGCATCCGACCAATACCAGCCATGAGTATGAAGACCTTTGCCGAGAGACTGGTCAAGCCAAGGAATATGCAGAGGTAGTCCTTGGGAAATCCCGGAAGAACAAAGAAGAGAAAGAATAAAATGGCCCCTTGACGTTTTGCCAGAGCGTCAAACCTGCGGAGATAATTGTCTGGAATCCATTTTGCTACATGGCGTCTCCCCAGTATACGGCCAAGTGTAAAATCGATCGCCGATCCTGCCGTCAGGCCAACGGTAGAATAGACAAAGCCGGGTAAGGTTCCAAAGAGATAGCCGCCTGCAAATCCGCTGGCTTCTCCAGGAATAGGGGCAAACACGACCTGAAAGATTTGAACTCCGATAAACGCCAGCGGTGCACCGATGGCCCCCCAGGCCCTCAGGAATGTCTCGACCTGTTCCCGGTCTGTAACAAGGGCATGCCAGGTTACGATCATTTCCCACAGGGGCGTCCAGGTCAGGAGTAAAACGAGACCCAGGAATCCTGTGCCTGCAAGAACTAAAAGAGCTAAAGTGATCCTAGCGCGAGGGGTCATAACGAAGGGGCTCTGGGAGACCATTCTGTGGAATGGTCAGCTCTAAGCGGTAGCGTGGTTTGAGGGTATAATTGAAGGGAAGTCCATGTCTCAGGTCTTTTTCATAGAAGAGATTCCAGTGGGTATTTAGTTGAAGCATAGGCCAGGCAATCCTGTTTCCTTCTAACACGTGAACAAAGGCTCCGCCTGCGTCACTTAAACGTGAAAAAAGGGATTGTTCGTCAAATCCCAGTTTTTTTGCGATCTCGGTGCTGTCGCCACCCGAGGTGATGGTGTAGGCCCCGTTCTGTTGGGCGTGCATGATTGCTTTCAATATGGAGCGTTCCGGCCCTTCAAACCCGGGCTCTTCAGCTTTTCCCACAGGACCCTTCTTATATATGGTCTTGGCTTTCAAAAGGCGCGAGACAAACCGTTTGGTGGTCTTTTCTCCAATACTCCATAGATTGAATTGATCCTTTTTGGGATGGTTATGGATTTCTTCAGGGGTCATGTTGAGGATATCTGAGTCATACCGGACAAGAAAGTCCACCGGCGGCATGAGTTTCTTCCGTCCCAGGGGACGAGAGTAAAGGTCTTTAAAGAATTTAACAAGGCCCCTGGTAACGTTTTCCTCTAAGAATCTATTTGTGGCCTCCCCGAAGTTATATCGCTTATCCGTCCTGACCTCCTTGCTCATGAGAGCGATGATCCCAGGGATTCCTGCCAGCAAGACGTATGGGACTTTGTCGGAAAGGACCGAGTTTTTGATGAGACCCATATAGTCGCCCACCTTCAAACCACCAAAAACCGGCACGAAGGGGTATTCGATGATATGGATGACCTGCTTGTTTTCCATCATTTCGACCTCGGTCTGTCGCCCCACCAGGTTTATGACGTTCGTAAACCCGATCATGGAAGCATGCTTGCGGTGGGAGGTGTTAAAGGCATCGTTTACATAGAAGTCGATCAGGGGCTCTAAGATGGATACAAGCCGGGACCCCCTGTTAACCTCGTGAGGCCTGAGCCCGGGCTTGTCTCGAATAAAAACCTCATCTATCAGAAAGCGGACATTGTTGAGGATCAGGATCTCCTCGTCCTTTAGCGAACGGATTTTCCTGGTGATCACTTTCTTGTCAGTTAGGTTACCTAAATATTTGACCGTCTTTTTCGGTTGCCACGGACGGTTTGTCAGCTTCCTAATAATCCTGGCATGCTGGTCAAGCCCAACAAAATCGTGTTTGCCTGCACGCCCCTGATGACCGATGACAACCACCCGGGCGCCATAACCAGAGAGCTCTTCTATGGTGGGGATCGCAAGTCGAATTCTTTCAGTTCCTGTGATGCGGCCGTTGCTGTCAACCGGAGCGTCAATACCGGCGCGTACAATTACCGTCTTACCACCAAAAGCCCGGCGGCCATAAGGCTGTTTGTACTTGATGTTATACTCAGCAGGAGTGACCTTTCTCAGGGCATCTCCGGATGGTTGGGCATTCCATATGTAGCGGTAAATGACATCATCAA
>JAQYWL010000017.1 GCA_030145035.1 Desulfobacteria bacterium
AAATTCAATGTGAGAAACTTTAGCAATTTGTCATTGAGATTTGACTCGATATTTGGTTTTAGTATCTGAAATTGCATCTTTTCGTGTTTTCGTACTTTCGTGTTTTCGTGATAGTTTTTCTTTTTTTCCGGTTTATCCGGGTTAGGGTTTATCGAGTTAGAACACAACAAACTTCTGTTATGGCAAATTCAAGATGCTTAATAAAAGGGGGACGCGTCATTGACCCGGAAACGGGCATTGACGGCGTCATGGACATTCTCATAGAAGATGGAAAAATCGCTTCAATCGGAGATCCGCAATCATCAATCATCAATCATCAATCATCAATCATCAATGCCTCCGGCAAACTCGTGACACCCGGCCTTATTGATATGCATGTCCACCTGCGTGAACCCGGCCACGAGTATAAAGAAACCATTGAAACGGGCTGTCTGGCGGCAGCCCACGGGGGATTTACAACCATATGCTGCATGCCGAATACAGACCCGGTCAATGACAATCAGTCAGTCACAGATTACATCCTCAAGAAAGCAAGAATGGCTGAAACTGTGCGTGTCTACCCTGTGGGCGCTATAAGCCGGGGACTCCGTGGGGAAAGCTTGGCTGACTACGGGGAGCTGATGGCAGCCGGTGTCGTGGCTGTGTCTGACGACGGCAACCCGGTGATGAACGCTCAGTTGATGCGGCGTGTCCTGGAGTACGCTAAAGGGTTTGAGCTCTTGGTCATCGCCCACTGCGAGGACCGAAATCTCACGGCAAGCGGGGTTATGAACGAGGGGATCACGGCCACCCGTTTAGGGCTTCCAGGTATACCGAATGCCGAAGAGACCGTGATGGTGGCCAGAGACATCGCCCTGTGTGAACTCACGGGTGCCCCCCTGCATATTGCTCATGTAAGTACCGAAGGCTCAGTACGACTCATCCGCGAGGCCAAAGCCCGGGGGCTGCCGCTTACGGCCGAAACTGCACCCCACTATTTTTCCCTGACCGAAGAGGCCGTCATCAACTATGACACATATGCCAGGGTGCACCCGCCCCTTCGCACCGCTAAGGACAGGGACGTAATCCGGCTGGCGCTGGCCGATGGCACGATTGATGTCATTGCCAGCGACCACGCGCCACACACCAGTATTGAAAAGGATCTGGAGTTCGATCAAGCGGCCAATGGCATGATCGGCCTCGAGACCTCCCTGCCCCTGAGTCTGCAATTGGTGGAGATGGGCCTGATGGACTTAAATGACCTAATTGCCAGGATGTCGATCAACCCGGCCAGGATTCTCAATCTCGCCCGCATTGGTCTGAAGCCCGGCAACCCTGCGGACCTCACAATCATAGACCTGGAAAAGAAATTCACCGTTGATGCCAACACCTTTCGGTCCAAGAGCAAAAACACCCCCTTTAATGGCTGGGACCTCAAAGGGAAGGCGGTTTTGACCATGGTGGGGGGGAAGGTAGTGTTCGATGAGGCACGGGAGTAGGATTTTGGAATGCGGATTGAAAGTGCATAGAGCAAAGGGCAGAGCGCAGAGCGTAAAAGAAAAAATGTCATGCGCCATGCGGAATGCGGAATTTAGGAATTTGGGCCTTCAACTTTAGCTCACTTTAGCTCACTTTAGGCACTTTAGCTCACTTTCATCAACCAATGACCACTGACTACTGACTACTGACCACTGACTATTACCATGCCTAAGCTACTCGTTGTAGATGATGACCTGAGCATACGCGAGATGCTCGAGGTCATGCTCGCATCAGAAGGATATGACGTCGAGTGTGCAGAAGACGGCACTAAGGCGGTCCGCATGCTGGAGAAGAAGGAATATGACCTGATCCTTTGCGATATCAGAATGGGATCTGTAGGCGGCCTCCAGGTCCTGCGCGAGGCGAAGAGCCGTCGGCCACAAACTGTGGTCATCATGATTTCTGCATTTGCGACCACCGAAACCGCTGTGGAGGCGATGAAGGATGGCGCCTATGACTACATTCCCAAACCTTTTAACGTGGATGAGGTCAAACAGACGATCAAAAACGCCTTAGAGAGAAAGACCCTTGAACGCGAAAAGGAGATCCTGGATGCCGAACTGAAAAAGACTTACCACTTTGGGCGCATTGTAGGCAACAGCCCGGCCATGATGAAGATCTACAATACCATTAAGCAGGTGGCTGACACCCGAACAACTCTGCTCATTACCGGAGAGAGCGGCACCGGCAAGGAGTTGATCGCACGGGCGATCCATGAGAATAGCGCCAGATGCGACAAACCATTTACGGTCATTCACTGTGGCGGCATTCCGGAAACTCTGATGGAGAGTGAACTATTTGGCCACAGAAAAGGGGCCTTTACAGGAGCGATTGACCACAAAAAGGGGCTTTTTGAGGCAAGTGACGGTGGCACGGTATTCTTAGACGAGGTCGCAGAGCTTTCGCCTGCCATCCAGGTTAAAATCCTGCGGGTGGTCCAGGAAAAGGCATTCAAGCCGGTGGGAGAGACGCGGGATGTTGAGGTAAATGTGCGAATCATTTCAGCCACGAACAAGAACCTGGAAGAAGAGGTAATTGCCGGAAACTTCAGGGAAGACCTTTTTTATCGCTTGAACGTTATACATATCGATGTACCTCCGCTCCGGGAAAGGATGGAGGATCTGCCGGCCCTGGCGCAGCATTTTCTGGAAAAATACGCCGGGGAGATGGGCAAATCGATCCACAAGCTCTCATCCTATGCCCTCGATATGCTCGCACGATATGATTTCCCAGGAAATGCCAGGGAGCTTGAAAACATGATCGAGCGAAGCGTGGCCATGGCCACCACCAACATCATTCTCCCTGAAAGCCTTGCCCTCTCCACGTACAAGAGGGGAAAGAAAAGCGCAAAAAAATACGAACTCATGGACTTTGATATCCCGACAACCGGCCTTGATTTGGACGCTGTGCTGGCCGATGCGGAGCGGGGTTACCTGTTGAAGGCCCTTGAAATGACGCAGGGGGGCAAGCAGAAGGCCGCCGAGCTTCTCGGCATCAGCTTTCGCTCTTTTCGGTACCGTTTGGAGAAGCTCGGGCTTGAATAGATTCAACATAAGCGATAACGGGGATCCTTTTGTCTCTCACAGAGCCCGCAGAGACACTGAGTTCTTGAGCAGATTTCCTGAGAAGGGAAATCTGCTCAAACTGTCATCCCGCTCACGCGGGAAATGTGCTTCGCCGTCCTAGGCAAAGGCCCTTATACAGGGGGCCCCGATCTCCGCTTTTGGTCAAATCGCAAATATAGAATCTAAAATCCGAAATGCTATTATGTCCTATCTAATGGAACAAAAATGGCTCGAAATGATCCAGGCTTTTTTAAAGCTCACACCGGAAGAAAGGGCCGCAGAGGCAGAAAAGCGACTTGATGAGACTCTCGAAAGGATGGCGCAAATCTATAATATCTCTCCGGGAGAGGCATATGAGAAACTTGTTGAGGCGAGACAGAAATTTATCCAGAATTCTCACACAGGGGCGCCGGCCATCAAGAATCGATGAAAATGATATTCTGCAAACTCTTAAACGAATAGATGACATGTGATTCTGTGGCGGTTGACCCAGATGCTCCACTCCCCTTCAAACTCTCCACTCATTTAACCTCTAGATAGCAG
>JAQYWL010000286.1 GCA_030145035.1 Desulfobacteria bacterium
AGAACTTATCTCTTGGCGCCCGCATTCTTGAAAAGTGTAAACCGAGGAATGAAGGATGCCTTGACCGCCTATCACACATTTTGTTATTTTTTTCTTGACATACACAATATATTGTGGTTTAGAATAAATTTGTCGGAAACTTTTACCGGAAAGCTATTGCGACTCGCTTTTGCAGTCGGCGGTGAGTATTTTGGTAAGGCAGGGACAAAAAAATAGACCCTTGGTGTCACAAACCGCACCAGGGGTCTTTGTTTGTTGATCACGCCAAAGTTGACGGCTTCGTAAAAAGTCCATCTGCGGCGTTGTGCTTCATCTTTCGTCATTGCGACGTACAATAAGTACGCCTCATTCCTCAAGATTCGCACGCCTTGCATATGAACTTTTTACTTTGCCGTCGATTTAATGACTTTTTACGAAATCATCAAAGTTGGTGCTTTGCAGGAGACCTCTAGGGCCGGTGGCGAAATTTTTGTCTCAACCCACCTAATACGCCCCTTAGGATGAGACTTCGACCCCGGCCCCGGATCTCCTGCATCTTCACAGCTCTACAGTCAAGGCCATTTTCTCTGCCCGTGCTACCCTTTAATCCCTTGAGCAACCGGATAACCTTGACACATAGGTCAGCCCCTTGTCAAGTATCAAGTATTACATTTACATCATTACCGCCCTTCTTTGCAACCTTTTTATCATACCTGTCAATGATAATCCGGCGCCTTGAACAACATAACAACCGGCCATACCACAAATTGTTATTTTTTTCTTGACAGCCACAATATGTTGCGGTTAAAAGACTATTAAGTTTGTGACGGCATGTGACGGCATGCCCCGTTCCAAACCAATAAACTTTTAACCACATCCCGCTTACCACCGTCCAACCTTTCGGAAACAAATTTATCGGAGATGAATGTAATGGGTAATCTATTGGAACTTTCTCACCCGCCTGTCACTGCGAGCCCCGAGCGGGCAGTTGCTGAGCAACGACCCGCCTGCCCCTGCGAGGCCCGCGCTCCTGCCAAGCCCGCCCGGCATTCGCCTGAGGCGCAGCCGACCCGCCTGCCTCGCGTTGCGAAGCATAGCGGGCAGGTGGCTGACGGGTGGAGCGAGGCTGACGGGGCGCGAGCGGGCAGGGCTTTCCGCAGCAGATCAGCAACCGAAGGCCGTATGCGCGAAACCACGGACATGGCCCTTTTTGTCCGCACGTCTGATGAGGCCATTGACGGCTGGGACCGTCAAAAGATCGTTGATGCCATGGTCCGAGAAGCCCTTGTTGACCGGGATACGGCCGAGGCAATCAGCCTGGAAGTCGAAGAGATCATCTTTGCCTCCAGCATCTCCATGGTCACCTCACCGCTCATCAGGGAACTGGTGGATGCCAAGCTTATCGAGCGGGGGCTGGAAGAGGCCCGCAAGATGCACACGCGTCTGGGGGTTCCCTTATACGACGTAGAGCAGATGATATTGCATCCGAACAAGGAGAATGCCAATGTTCCTCACGGGCCGGAGGCGACCAACCTTACTTTAGCGGAAAGCATCAAAAAGGAGTATGCCGTTTTGAGTGTATTTTCGCCTGAAGTGGGAGATGCCCACATGCACGGGGCGATTCACCTGCATGATCTGGGCTTCATTGACCGGCCTTACTGTTCGGGGCAGTCCCTGGAATACCTGAAAAAGTTCGGCCTTAATCTGCCCAATTCCCTGGCCATGGCAAAACCGGCCAAGCATGCCGAGGTGCTGCTTGCCCACATGGTCAAGTTTGCCGCTGCCTTACAGAGCAACTTTGCCGGTGCCATAGGCTGGGATGCCGTGAATCTCTTTTTTGCCCCGTATTTGGAAAAACTGGATGATCGGGCCGTGGAGCAACTGGCCCAGATGATGGTCTTTGAATTCTCGCAGCAGGCCGTGGCACGCGGTGGCCAGGCGATCTTTACGGATATTAACCTTTACTGGGAAGTCCCAAAGCACTTTGAGGATGTTCCGGCCATCGGACCGGGAGGCGTGTACACGGGCAAGACCTATGCCGAGTACGAAAAGGAAGCCCAGCGCTTTGCGTGGAAGCTCTTTGACGTATTCAAAGAGGGAGACGGTGCGGGCAGGCCCTTTTTCTTCCCCAAGCCCCTGGTGCACATCACCGAGAAGTTTTTCAAGACGCCCGGCCACGAGGCCTTTTTGAACCACATCTGTGACGTGGCCGCTGACAAGGGAAACACCTACTTTGTGTTTGACCGGGGAGAAACGGCAAAGATATCCGAGTGCTGCCGCCTGAGCTTCAAGTTGGAGCGCTCGGATCTCGAGGATGCCAAACAACCATGGAAGATGCGGTATTCGGCCCTTCAGAATGTGACCTTGAATCTTCCCAGACTTGCCTATGAGGCAGGAGGGGACGATACCAGGCTCTTTGCCAGGATCGGCGAGCTGGTAGAAATAGCCGTAAAGGCCCATCGGCAGAAGCGAGACTTTATCATGCGCCTTCTTTCCCATGAATCCTCCGGGCCGTTGAGCCTGCTTAATATGCATCTGGATGGTAGCCCGTATCTAAGAATGCATCGGTGCACCTATCTGATCGGCATGGTCGGGATGAATGAACTCATTCAGTATCACACAGGTGAAGAGATGCATGCGTCTGTTGACGCGATGAAGTTCGGCCTGAAGGTCATTGCCCATATGAAGCTCCTGGCCGACCAGTACAGCCGCAAATATGACATGCGCTTTGTGCTGGAACAAACCCCGGCAGAAAGCACGGCCTACCGTTTTGCAAAGCTTGACCTGAAGTATTTTTCCAATGAATCATCCGCGGTGGTCAAGGGAAATCAAACTGCAGGCGAAGTTTATTATACAAATTCAACCCTTTTCGATGTGGGTGCACCCATGAACCCTGTTGAGCGGGTAAAGCTTGAAGGGCGCTTCCATCCCCTTATCGAGGCAGGGGCCTTAACCCATGTGTGGCTTGGCGAGTCCAAACCGCCGGCAGAGTCCTTGGCGAATTTTGTGATCAAGACATTTAATCAGAGCAAGAACGATCAGATCGCCTTTTCGCCTGAGTTCACCAGTTGCAAGGGGTGCGGTAAACTAAGCCGAGGACTTCAGGAGGCCTGCCCCTGGTGCGGCAGCACGGATGTGGATGGAATCACCCGCATTACGGGCTACTTCACCAGGATTTCAAGCTGGAACAAGGGAAAATTGGGCGAGCTTAAGGATCGCTATCGAAATAACGGACAATTTGTCAGGAGGGAATCATGACGCTTTTTACAAAAAGTCTTTGCAGTGCCTGTCAGAAAATCCAAAAGGAATTTGACTTGAAGACACTTGGTGTTGAACTGGAAGAACTAGACGGCAACCCGGGTGCCCTGGCCCATCTGGCCTGGCATGAGTTGGTGGAAACCGCTGAAAAGACCCTTCCGATCCTGGTGTTGAACGATTCATCGGCCATTTCCGACACAGGCGAAATCAAAAGCTATCTTGCCAGGATAGTCATTGGTCATTAGTCATTAGTCATTGGTCATTAGTGATGGAACTAAAGGATCTGGAGGTCTATAAACTGGCAGAGCAACTCTCGGATATCATATGGGATATGGTACTCAAATGGGACTATTTTCCAAAAGTGACCGTGGGCAAACAGATGGTAGAGTCCGCTGACTCGATTGGAGCGAATATTGCCGAAGGCTATGGAAGATACCACTATAAGGAAAACAGAAACTTCTGCTATTATGCTCGGGGTTCTTTAGAAGAAACAAAAGTGTGGTTAAGGAAAAGTATTCGACGTCGCCTTTTGGATCTATCAGACCATCAAGATCTAAGTGAAATAATTGATATTTTGCCGAAACAGCTGAATGCATATATTAGGAGCATTGGTCCACAAACACCCGCTGGTCATCCGCAAGAAGAATGACCAATGACCAGTGACCAATGACCAGTGACCAGTGACCAGTGACCAATGACCAGTGACCAATGACCAATGACCAATGACCAACTTCCCCCAATAAAAGGCTTTATTGAAACCTCCTTCCTGGATTGGCCGGGACAGATCTGTGCCGTCATCTTTTTGCCCTATTGTAATCTCAGGTGCCCTTACTGCCACAACCACCAGCTTGTCTTAAAGCCGGATACCCTAAAAACCCTTTCCCTCGAGGCGATACTGGAACAGCTCCGGCCTCTCAACGACTGGATTGACGGCATCTGCATCACGGGCGGAGAGCCCACCATACACCGGGGACTGCCGGATCTACTGAGAAAGATCCACGAGGCCGGTTTCAAGACCAAGCTCGACACAAATGGAACCCAACCTGAGATCCTTCATTATCTTATCACGGAAAAACTCGTAGACCATGTTGCCATGGACGTGAAGGCCCCTCTAAGTGACGCCGCATATGCCCGCTGTGCAGGGGTGTTCGTGCCGGTGAGTATCATCAAGGAATCGATCGAGGTGCTCATGGCAGCCGGTGTTCCCTCCGTGTTTCGATGCACGGTGACTCCCACCCTTCTTGCAGAATCGGATGTTTATCTTTTGGCCGAGCAGCTTAAAGACCTCGGGGCCGTCCGACCCGCGGGATTTGCCCCATCCTTTACCCTCCAGAACTTTAATCCGGCCGACCCCATGGAGCCAGCTCTCAAGAACGTAAAGCCCTTCACCGAGGAGGCCCTTTCACGCATGCAGGACAACGTCAACCGCATCCTTGGTGAACACTCCAAAAAGCGCCCCCTCGAATAGCTTCACATTCAACGGGCGAATGACTCAATGCGTTTGAATCTTGCTATTATTTTGTGTTTGCTTTTGGCTTGCAATGGTTCTTTGATGGCGCAGGAAGAAGATGCTCCCTGTTACACATTAGATCCGGTGGTGGTTACGCACAGCCGTATCCCACAGCACCTCTCAAAAATCGGCCAATCCGTCTCAATCATTAGTCGAGAAGAAATCGAGGTCTTGCCTGTAGACAATATTGCTGATCTTTTGGAATACGTCAGCGGTGTGGACATACGTCAGCGCGGCGTACATGGAGTTCAGGCCGATGCAACCATCCGCGGCAGTTCGTTTGAACAAACGTTGATATTGGTGGACGGCATCAATGTCAGCGATTCGCAAACCGGGCATCACAATCTGGATTTACCCGTCAACCTGGAGGATATCGAGCGCATTGAAGTTCTGAAAGGACCGGGGGCGAGAATTTACGGTCACAATGCCATGGCCGGTGTCATTAACATTATCACACGCGAGGTTGATCGCAGTGCCGTCGGGGGCTATGCAAAATATGGCGACTACGATTATTACGATGTCGGTGCTCACGGGGCCTTGAAACTGGGCAATATATCAAACCGGGTCTCGGTGTCGCGACGTTCTTCCGCGGGCCATATCGAAAAAGAAAAGACCGGCTTTGATATCAACACGTTGATTTATAAAGGGGCCATAAATAGCGGAAACCACAAATTTCAACTGGGACTGGGATATATTGACAAAGACTTTGGAGCCTATCGCTTTTACAGCGACACGTATCCGAATCAGCGAGAGCGAACAGACACCCTGTTGGCTTACACCAGTGCCCATTTAAAAATGGTGGATTTGGAAGTCATGCCCAGGGTATTCTGGCGGCGTCATAATGATGATTTCAAGATAGAGATCGGAGATAATTGGGACCGAAACGAACACCGAAGCGATGCCTACGGGGTAGAACTATGCTCGCGGTTTAAATCTGCATTGGGAGCTACGGCTGTTGGTGGTGAAATCACCTTTGAAGATCTAAAAAGCTCCAATCTGGGTGATCACGACCGTCGGCGCACCGGGGTCTTTTTTGAGCAGAAGTTTTGTCCCGTTGACTGGTTCACCTTTGGTCTTGGTGCTTCCGCGATGAACTATAGCGATTGGGGCTGGGAATACTGGCCGGGCGCCGAAGTAAATGTTGAATTCATGGACGGATTTAATTGGTTTGCTTCTCTGGGAAGATCTTTCCGTATTCCCACTTATACCGAGTTGTTTTATGATACGCCGGCAAACCAGGGCAATTCCCATCTTGAGCCCGAACGGGCATGGACTTACGAGACCGGTATTCGCCGGCGTGAAAAGGGGCTTGGCGCAAATTTCAGTCTATTTTTCCGGGATGCAGAAGATGTGATTGATTGGTCTCGTGCTCCTGGCCAGGATACCTGGAAGGCACGAAACATCGCAGAAAGCACGACTCAGGGGTTTGAATTGGGGTTTGATTTTTATCCGGGCGCTTTTTTTGAAACAACATTTGTTTCGTCTGTAAATATAGCGTACACTTATCTGGACTCAGACTGGGGTACAGGGGAATTCGATTCAAAATATGTTTTGGATCACCTCCGCCACCAACTCCACGGTTCTGTGATTTTAGATTGGCTTGACGATTTGACACATGCCGTTAAAGCGCGTTATGAAGAACGAGTGGTCGGGGATTCGCACGTTGTCGTGGATACGCGTCTCGCCTACAAATGGCATAAGTACGAGCTTTTCCTCGAAGTCACCAACGTGTTTGACGAGCAATATGCGGAATCCGGTTTTGCGCCTATGCCCGGCCTCTGGATCATGGGTGGAGTAAAGCTTAATATGGACTTTGAGTAAGGTGCTTATCATTCGCTTAATAGGGATAGACTTTTGTTAATTTTGAGAATCTATAAAAAGATATATATTCCACAAGTTTCAGGTTTCAGGTTTCAGGTTTCGGGGGAGAACGCAGTGACAACGAGGAACCCCTCCCTCAAGGCTGGCCCATACCCGAGGATTGAGGTGTCAGGTGTCAGGTGTCAGGTGTCAGGTGTCAGGACATATGAAGGTGTCAGGGACAATCAGGTTTCAGCACTGCCGTTTTACTTTCCTGACACCTGAACACTGACACCTGAAACCTACATGTGCCCTGAAACCTGA
>JAQYWL010000364.1 GCA_030145035.1 Desulfobacteria bacterium
CACATCAACAAGTGCCCGGACAATTGTTGACGACTTCGTAAAAAGCCCAACTTCTGTGTTGCGCTGCATCCTTCGTCACTGCGGCGTACCATAAGTACGCCTCATTCCTCACGATTTGCGTGCCTTGAATTTGGAACTTTTTACTTTGCCGTCTAATTTGGACTTTTTACGAGACCATCATGTTTGATACTTGAATAAAATCGCTACGCGATTTTATATAACGCGGCTTCCGGCCCGTAGGCTTCCGGCTCGTAGAGCCTACAGCTCGGAGAGGCCTACGCCCCGGAGGGCTGCGCCGCTTAAAAAAAGGAAATTCCTATACTGTCAAGTTGTTTTAGAACAAACATCCCCTCTTTCGCATTACCATACCCTGAACTTATTTTTGCCGCTACCCGCAGTCAACATATAAGTATGGTGTCCCCAGAACTCCCGTGGGGACTGCGTCCACATTTCGACCCTAACCCTTGACCTTTCTTACCGGCCTTGTTACATAGCCTTTACGCTGCCTATTCGGAAAAAGCAAGAAAGGACAAGTCATTGAAAGAGAGGGTTGAAGAGGTCGACAACAAGGAAGGGGAGGGGGCTTAGGACAAAAGTGAAAACGATTGCTGTGCCCGGCTGGGGTTCCGTTGAGATGGAAAACCTGGTCCTGGATCTGAATGGCACTCTAACCGAATCGGGTGATTTCATCCCTGGGGTCTTGGATTATCTGGAAAAGCTGAAGGCCCAGGGATTTAAGATTTTCATCCTTTCCGGCGACACACGGGGAACCCTCAAACACACCTTCCCAGGCTCTTCAGAAATTGAGCCGGTTATAACCAAAACAGCCCGGGAGAAAAGAACCTTTGTTGAATCGATCGGAGCAGAGCGTACGGTTTGTGTGGGCAATGGCAATATTGATGTGGAGATGTTCAGGGTTGCCGGGCTTTCCATATGCACCATTCAGACAGAAGGTGCCACGACCCAGGCCATGCTGCAAGCCGACATTGTGGTGGCCCACATCAAACATGCCTTTGAAATCCTGCTGGACCCAGAGAAGTTGATCGCCACACTCAGGTGCTGAGACATGTCGGTCTTTTTGTAACATTTTGGTTCCTTGAAAATATTATCGCATTGACGTTACCGTGCCTGTGCCCCTTTTGGCCCTTGCGGTTGCATGCCCGTTGTGTATATAATTGTAAAGTTATTGTTGCGACTGCGAGGGAAGGATCGCGTCATGATCCGCCGCAGAGGATCAACTCGAAAAAGTGGGTATTATAAATCTAGAGCTTTGCTACTTCTTTGTGATATGTTTTCTGTATGCGACAGTCTTTGCCAGCGACCTTTTTAGAACGCACGCCCGCACAGGATACCGAGGATGACGTCTCGCGGTTTCGCGGAACGACGATAGCAGAGCGAGCGCGAGTCCTGGAATCTCTGTGCCGAATGGCCGCTGAGTTCATTGCCCAACATGAAGACCCTCAGCGTGCCCTCGACTGGCAGGATCCGTGTTCACCGGAAACCGAAGCGCTCCTCGCACGCTTGCGCAAGAGGTATCAACACGGTGGCTAAAATCCCAAGCGCTCCGGAGGTAGCCAGGCGAATAGCGGATGCCCTGGAAGAGGCACAAATCCCGTATGCCATTGGCGGTGCCATTGCCTACGGCCTTCACGCCCCCCCACGGGCCACCAACGATGTGGACCTGAACGTTTTTGTTGCCCCACAAGTGCTCGATCCTTGCTTCGACGCGCTAGAGAAGGCCGGGGCGGCATTAGACCGCCCGGGGGCGCGATCCTCCGCAGCAGAGCGTGGCGATTTTAGTATCCGCGTCAACGGAATGCGGGTAGATGTCTTCGTTCCATCTATCCCATTATCCGCATCCGCAGGCCGTCGTGTCATACGGGCGGTATTGCTAGGTCGGCCGGTTATGGTGTTATCCGCTGAAGACTTAGTGCTTTTTAAGCTGCTATTTTATCGCCCTAAGGACATAAACGACGTCGAGCGTCTCGTGCGCTTCCAAGGTAACAACCTGGATCGAGAATATGTACATCGGTGGCTTGAGGATCTCGTCGGCAAAGAGGACCCTCGAATGGCGACATGGGAGGGTATGGTCGCTGATGAGTAAACGGGCATAATTAAAACGTCGCTGAAATCCTACAACCTATTGACATTATAGCGCTTTATTAGCTTGGCTGCGATCCCGAGAAAGGAATATTGGAATGATGTGCTCCAATTCCTTACCGATCAAGTGCGGATCCCGACAAACATGAAAACACCACCGGCCAAGGTTCCCCCAGTTGTTTACCGCAGAAACCCATCGTTTGGCTACCGCGTGTTTGGCCTTTTCCTCATCCGTCTCGTAGCCCTTTATCTCAAGGATGAGAGTCCGCCCATCCTTCATCCGTAGTAAAAAGTCCGGCTCGCATCACTGATTTGGGTCAAACCTTGATCTGTGATTACGGCGCTACTAATCACTAATCAAGGTTTGATCCCATTTTGTTTCATTCCTTGTACTCCCTAAAGCCTGCAATCAATTCTCTAAAACTCTTAGTGGGGGTTTAACGGGGTCGGGCCAAGCTATCATCTTGAAATATCTGGATTAGTGTTCCAAAAATAGCTGTTTTCCGCACCAATATCAGCTTTTTTGGTACCAAAAACGCCGCTTTGCTCTCGCCATGTGCACCTACTAAAACCGCTCCTTTTTGACCCCCGAAATGCCATTATAGGGCCAATATCACCTCACATTTCGACATCATTTCAATGAATATCAATTCGTTAGCTTGGCCGACCCCTTTTATTCTTTTTTTTATTTTTCCTTCAACTTTAACTTTAAAACTGAAGAATGTCCCCTGGCATTACTGGTATTATCCCCTTCAAATTTGGGTCATTTTTGGTCACATTCGGATAACTGAAGGGATTTTGCTTTGCCTTGTATAATGGCTTCGACCACTTCCCGCACCTCTGGATTGAGGCGATCAAGCACCTCGTCCCTGGTTCTTTCATCTTCTTGCCAGTATTCAACTGCCACACTGATCGGTTCCAAGACCCCAAGCACTTTATCCTGGTTTCGATCTCGCATAAGAGCAAACAGCTCAGCGCAGATTCTAGCTGTTTGTTCTTTTAATACATTCGTAAAAAATGTGAAAAGGCCATGTAACGCCAGATCTTCTCGGGCTTGCGGAAGCTGCTCAAGCATGATGTCAAATATTCTGCGCGCCTGGCCACTATTTTCCGCTTTGATGGCGATTTCGCAGCGAAGCAGGTTGACATGCACGAAATGCGCTGAGTAAAAAGCCGCTCTCTCTTGATCTCCCTGTGATGAAGCTATTTTGATAGCCTGACTAATTTTCTGTAAAAAACCTTCGAACAGTTCTTCTTGTTCCGCACCTTCCTTCGTGCGCGCAAG
>JAQYWL010000152.1 GCA_030145035.1 Desulfobacteria bacterium
CTTCAGCTCCCACGTAGACTTTGGGGGTGGTGGGGCTATATCGGATTTCAATGTGAATGTTTCCGGAGGTGGACATAGCGTGCTCATAGACGGCGCTAGTGGAGGCTTTCTTGGTGGCAACCAGTTTGAAATCACCGCTAGTACCGGAACGTGGAAAATGGATGGAATTGAGACTACCAAGATTGATTATAAAGAGGCTTCCGGTTCGGTGTACGGCCCCAATGGCGAGGCAATCGGCGGGGTATGGAAACTGGACAATGATACAAACGATGCTCATGCAACCGGGATGTTCCAGGGTACCAGATAGTTTTTTATAAATTGAGTCAGAAGGAGGGATTTGGGCTGGCCGGTGGTTGCACTGGTTGGCCCTTTTTCTTGTCGCCCGCTACTGCACCCTTTTCCAGCCTGATAGGAAGAGGGTGAGTCGAAGACCGCCGTTTGTTTGGTGAGCGGTTTTATGTTATCTCTTCCCATGAAATTCACCGGTGGCCCATTTCTCACCGCCATGCGCATGCCAGACGCCGCCAACCCCGTCGGCCTTCGCGCCAAAGCATGAGCCTACGGCGCCTGTGTCCGGACCGGAATAAATGTCAGCCCCATTAATTGTGCCGGTGAAGCCGCCAACTTCGAAAGACCCGCAACTTCCCAGGGTCCCGCTGCCGCCGGAGATATGAACCTGATGTCCGCCTGATCCATCGTGGACATTAATATCGAAATTGGAAACATGGGCGCTCCCAAAATCTATATGGCAGGAAAAACTACCTGTCAAAACGCTGACGTCTACCTTAGAACTATCCGCATACACCCCTTTTGCCTCGCCGGTATATGTGGCGCTGAAGTTTTGCTGCTGGAGGAAGGAAACGGTATCCGAGTGGGTGAACTTTCCTTCTACCTCCCATATGCGGGCTGTGGCGGCGTAATAGCCGGCATCAGTTCCAATTTGCCCTGAGGAGGGATCCGCATCTTGCCACCATCCCCATTTCATATATTCGTGGCCGTTTTCATCCTTATAACAGCCCCCGTCATTCCACTTAAACAAGTGAGGCGAACCAAGAGCTATATTGCTGCCGTTACCCCAACTGAAATAAGTTACTTTCATATCCATGTTGGGATCGATTTCCTCTACCATCATTTTAAAGTCTTCTTTACCCTCGTGATCCACTGCATAGCCAATATGCGTTTCGAGCCCGCCTGAAAATAAATTAGGGACATGCGAAATATATATTGGGTCCTTGATTACTGGAGAACTCTCATTATAAGCTATGCCATCAGCAGCATCTGTTATTATCGTGGCGAAATAGCCCCCTTCTTCAGTTGTTTTGCCTTCCCATGTTTCCCATACATCAAGAGGCGCTGTGGTTTGGTCCTGTGTCACATCTATGAACTCACCCGTATCAGTGGGAATTGTTGCAGTATCATCTGATTCAATAGGAACAGGGGAGTCATCCTCGTCTTCACCTTCTTCTTCAGAGGCATCTTCTCCTTCATCAGCGCCATCCGCTTCCACTTCAACACCCTCCTCGTCTTCACCTGGCGCCTCGCCTTCAGGCGCCGGCGCCTCGGTCTCCGACATAAACTGTTCGGCCATGCCGGGATCCATGTCCTGAACGTTGCCGGCGCCCAAACTGCTTACTTGCAGGTTCTCGCCTTCACCAACCATCTGCGTGGCGCCGTCTACGTGAGAGTAAACCTCCACCTCTCCCGCGAAACCGTAGACTACGGTCAGCGAGTCGTTAGGGTCGGTTTGTGCTTGGTGCAGAGAACTGACCTCAACCCCGAACTTGGTTCCGCGAACTCCCATCACGGCAGTCAGAGTCTTGACTGTGGTGGATATGTCTTTATACCTGAACAAGGGGACCACGTAGAACATGGCCTTCCCCTTCAGCATCCTGATGGTTGACTTCTTTTTCTGCAATTCGTGGTTGTCGACAAACTCCTCTATGTCTATTCGGGTGTCCTCACCCATTGTGATCACGTCTTCCGTAGAAAATCTGACTCGGCACCGGGACTCTTCTAATGTAAATAAGGCATCCTGCTGGAAGATCGCATCGCCTGCGGCCGCAAAGTATGCCTCGCCGGTTTCTTTGTGAAGCACTGCCACGTGACCGGTCACGCTCCGGATGAGACCCACGGGTGTTGCCTCTGAAGCCACATAGTAGTCTTTTATGTCAAGAGCCTTCAACTCTTCAGGAAGGGCATCGCGAGGCGCGGCATTCCCCCGGTTTGGATCAGTATCTGCCAACGCGGCCTGCAACCCGAAAAACAGAAGTGTCAGTGCAAGGACCACAACAATAGAATATTGTTTCATGCCTGCCTCCATAGTTAGTGTTACATATTGAGCGAACTGTCATTTCGACCGCAGGGAGAAATCTTGCGTTTCCAGTAGATTGCAGAACAAAGATTTCTCCCTTTATTATTCTCATGTCGCGCCAGGGCGGGCGCTTCGCTCGAAATGACAAGTTAGGGAGGCTTTTTTTCGAGCCAACCCTTAATTCAATAGTATTGTCCCCAACCCCCTACCCACCAGTGGAGGGGGAGTTTCTGGATGGACACTAGTTCCGTTAGAATCTACACCCTGCACTGACGGTGTAGGTGGTACGATCAAAAGTATTAAGGTCGCAATTTGAATCATTGTCCGTATAGCTAAAGGCAAAAGAGGCAAAGAAATATTTTAAAAATCCCTGACTCAATACCGCCGTGTAACTGTTTCGCTTATCCTTTCGATCTTTATCAATGTCGGTGGGTGGACTACCGTAATAATCCCTCCGGGTCCACTGGTATCGGAGGAAAAACTCTGTGTTGGTCCGGAACCTGGTGAAACAGGAGAGGGCATAATAGGGACCGTCATAAGTAAATCTGTCAACATCGGCATTGTGATCCTCGTAGCCTGCCGTTGCGGAGAGTATATGCTTACGATTTACAAGATAGAAGTTTGGTGTCAGCTCAAAACGGTGTTTCTTGCTGTCCAAACCGGAGTTCTTGTCGGCGTGGTATTTTGCAGTGCTGTAGGAATATAGTCCCTTGAGGCTGAAGTACTGGTTGAAATGGTGCTCATAGTTTGGATCCACGTGGAAGATATAGGAAAGCCGTTTTTTGCCGTATTCCAGTTCCGTATATCCAAAAGGAATCTTCAGAATATCGCGGCGGCCCGCCAACCACGGACCGCTAGTGAAATCCGTCGCCATGTAGTTAAAATCGCTGTAATCAAAATATGACTGGTTGTAAAAAGAGCCGGTCGTATTCCACATCAGCCCGTTTTTTTCGCCCATATCCCAAAGCAGGTTGCCCGCAACATTGGTAACCCAAGCTTCATCTTTCAACTTGGCGGATTTTTCGTCCGGTGTATAAGTCCCCGGTCCCAAGAATGAAACCACATCATACTCCTTCTGATCAGGGCCGGCAGTGATATTGTCGTCCCACAAATATCCTTGCGACAGCCGCAGGTTCCAGAAGACTTTTCGGGACCTTTCTTCGATGGCAGCGAGCATCTTCTCTATGTTTTTCCGCACCCCGGCAGGAGGGGCGGCCGCCCGGACCAGTTCCAGTTCTTGACGTGCTTCATCGTGGCGGCCCAAGGTGAAGTAGGCAGTTGCCAGCTCCAGTCTGACCCTGTTCAGCTTGGGGTCTATGGCGAGCATTTTTTTGAATTTTTGGATGGCCAGCCGGATCTCGCCTGTCTTCATGGCGCTTGTGCCGAGCCAGAACATTATGTCCATGGTTTCCACCTTGCCCGCTATCTCCATAAAAATAGGCAAAGCGAGGGCAAATTCCCTATCGTAGTAGAGGACCAGAGCCTTAGCGAGCATTTGATCCAGGGCTTCAATCTCCTCCTTGCTCATGCGGCGGAGCTTTTCAATGGCCTCCTGATTGACCTCTTTTGAATCAACCTCGCCGGCAGACCGAATCTCTGCCTCCGCCTCTGATGCCTCAGGGCTCAGGGGCTGGGCAAGGGCAGGCTGGGAAAGCAAGAGAGTGATCAAAACAAGCAGAATCGATCCGCAAGACAATGGCAGCCTATTAGACATAATGATCTCTCCTCAGCAGATGAAGTTCCTTAGTCAAGCCATATAGCAGTCTAAATCTTTGGAACGGAGATGCAAGTATCATGCCCTATCGAGGCAGTTTGGAGGGAGGGCAAGCATTTCAATGGGAAAGAATGCGGCGTGGGCATTGCGGTGAGCGGGCTGGTCAAGAATGGGCGGCCGGAACAAGGAAAAGGGTCTTGAGACAGCTTCTAAAAGGAGAGTCCGCAGGAAAGTACAAGCGCCTTGTTCGGCTCAGGCCCTGCCAGGGAGAGGATTATCTTTGCGTGCCCTTTCAAATACCTCAAAAAGCGGTTTTTCTCGTCCCGGTTGTACTTATGGGCGCTGCTGACCGCGCTGTAGATATTGCCGGAGTAGAAGCCAAGTTCAACAAATGTGACAATCCCGCCAAGGGCGTCGTTATCGTGATCAAATGCCTCATAGGCAGTAATGATCAATGCGCAATTGACGAGAAAAGAGACCAAAGCATCTCTGTATCTTTCACAATACAGATGCCCTGCGCCCGGCACAATGGCAAGCAGCCCTGCAATAGATGGGGATTTACGCTTGAGGAGTTTTTTCTTGTCCAGTTCCTTCAAGAACTGCTTGAGCCTGTATTTTTCTCTGTTTTGGGCGGAAATATTATCAAAGCAGGCTTGCGCATCTTCCCACAGCCCCTTTTCCAGATAAACCCAGCCACGCTGATACAGGGCCTCGTCCTTTATGTCCTGATCAGGGGCAATGGCCATTAGACTCTCAAGATTGAGGAGGGCCTCGTCATAGCGTTTGAGTTGAACATATGCCTCGCTTATTCTAAGATAAGATTTGATCGCATACGCCGAAGTCTGGTATTCATCTATCAGCCGTTCAAACGCTTGAATGGCTTCTTGATACCGCTCACCTTTAAGATAGGCGACCCCTATCCTGTACCTGGCAAGCTCGACCTGCCTGGCCTCCGGGAAAAAAAATATGAACCGTTCGTATTCTCCGATCGCTCTATAGCACTCGCCTTTTTGAAAATAGTGTTCGGCAAACTGAAATTGACGGTCGGGATCGAGGAGAACTGCCGGGCCGGCGTACGAATAGACAGGGAAAAGACAGATTGCGATGGCTACAGCGGCCACAAGCCATCCTGTCCCCTCAACGCTCACTGTGCCACCAGAAATCATTGTTTTCTAAGGGGTCATGAAACCTTTCTTCTACACCATTTATGTAAATGACACGAGCCTTGCGCATTTCATCTGCCTCGTGGAGCAGTCGATCACAAGTCATCACCCATCCTACGAAAAACCCATGTTTTTCAAAACAAAGGAGGCTGTATCTCGAACAGGAGGGATACATGGGACACGTTTTACCATCGATTGGCGAAATGTAGTTCCTGTGGACCTTAACGATGGAACGAAGAGGGTTGATTTTACAACCTGCCCGTGATCGCTCTCGCTCAGGAGAGGCGGGCGGGCGTATTTCTCCCCATGGCCCCCTGAACGGTTCACTCTATGCGACGCTGGCGAAGCCAAACATGAGAAACAAAGAGACTATAGACGGAAAAAGGACGCGTGTTCTCATGGCTAACCTTAAGAGCGCAAGGTCTGTGACACCTCACGGGTCATTTCAAGCACCTTGATTGCTTCATCTGGGGTGAGCGAGCCGGTGCCGCAGCTCGGTGTAATCAGAGACTGTGCCAGGATCTTTGTACGTTCTATGCCCAGGGTCTCCAGCCGACCGGCCTGCGACTCCCATTTGGCCACCAGGCTTGAGGCTGTTTCCCCGGCAATGTCCTGGCTGCTTGAGGTTGGGACAACTCCCCATGCGAGGATTCTGCCCTGGTCGAAAAAGGTCTTGAGGGATGCCTCATACAGGGCCAGCCGGTCAAAGAAGCCGTAAGCATCAAAGCTGAGTATATCGGCCGCAGAATCCAGGATCAACGACCAATCCGTATTCGCGCACACGTGAACCCCGGCAAGGCCTCCTGCCTGATGTATGGCGTCGATGACCTCTGAAAGAATCCGGGATACATCTTCTCGCGATATGCTAATAAAGGCAGAAGTGCCAAAGCCGGCAAGGCCTGGCTCGTCTATGAAGATGATGGCAGGAATGCCCCGTTGTGACAATTTTTCCACCTGCCAGCGTGCCTTCATGGCAAGGTTTTTGACCACCACGTCCAGGAGTCGGTCATCATAGAAGAGGGCGCGTTTGTGCTGGTCTGTCAGCCCCGTGGCCAGGGTCATGGGTCCGGTAATCTGGCCTTTGAGAGCTACAGGGAACCGCGGGGCTGATTTCATCATATCGAGCAGGGTAAAGAAGCCTCTTGCGGTCTCCGGCGTGAGAACAAATCGCGTGCCATCCAGGGGTGAGCCGCCTTCGGTTATCGCAAGGTAGTCCTCATAGAATTTGAGCAAGTCGTCCTCAAAGGTTGATTTTGAGGTATCAATGAAGACGCGGTCCTGGTTTTCGACAACACCAGGGATGCCAGGCAGAAACTGGACCATCATGCCCTCTACCGGATAGGCTGGGAGCTGAACCCACAGGGGAATCTCCGGTGTATATTTGAAGACCATGCGAACGGCCCGGTCATGGTCGGCTATGGGAAGGCTCCCGATGAGGACGGCCAGGGCATTGCCTTTGAATTGAACCATAGCAGGTCCTTTTTCCCAATGTTAGTCCGTTAGTTCTGAAATTCGTGTTTTTTCTGGCAGAAAATCTTAAAGGACAATCACGAAAGCACGAAATGACGAAAGCACGAAAGAGAAAAAGAATGAAAAAGGCCAAAGCCTAAACAAACGCAATGCACCGAAATCCAATATGAGAAACTTTGGTGATTTGTCATTGGGATTTGACTCGACACTTGGTTTTAGTATCTGAAATTGCTTGTTTTCGTGTTTTCGTACTTTCGTGTTTTCGTGATAAATCTTTTTCTTTTTTGGTTCCGGCTTGTCCGAGTTAGGGTACATAACCTAACATAATCATCCCTTTCAGGCAAGCAGGTTATTCTGCTTGACTCGATTGGTCAAATGCCGGATAATACTTTGCGAA
>JAQYWL010000188.1 GCA_030145035.1 Desulfobacteria bacterium
AACCTCTTTTCTCCGAACGTGCCGAGCCTGCATTATCTGTATAATCCTGATTATCCTCCCAATAACTATGTTGAAAAATTGCAAGCCCTGTCTTCTCTAAGGGAAAGCGGCGTATTGACCGATAGCGAATTCAAGGCTTTCAAAAAACATCTTGTAAGCACGGTCAGCCTGAGAGGCTGAATAGGAAAGATCTCTTAGTCCCTTAAGAATAAGATTCGTGCTTTTTCTGGCAGAAAATATTTTCATCCCATGAAAATCAGAATGTTAAGTTCGAAATCCGAAACAAATTTTCAATTTTCAAAATTCAAATGACCAAAACTGAATCCACAACCATAATTATCTCAAATAGCTTAGATTCCATGTTTTAAACATTCGAACATTTGTATTTTGGATTTGTTTCGAGTTTCGTATTTCGAGTTTCGTATTTCCGGTTTATCCGGGTTAGGGATTTACAATACTTTAATAACCTTCGTTATGTTCTGAGAACTCAAAGGGGGTACGATTCAATGAATATCTGCGTAGCTGGCGTAGGATACGTTGGGCTTGTGACAGGCGCCTGTTTCTCTGGTTTTGGGCTTCGGGTTACTTGTGTGGGCAGGGATGCATCCAAAATCAGCATGCTGAATCAGGGCAAAGTCCCTATCTACGAACCAGGACTTGCTGAGCTGATAGAAAAGAATGCAAATGAGGGGCGACTTTCCTTTACCACAGATATCAAGGAGAGTGTTCGAAATGCTTTGGTGATTTTTATTGCTGTTGGCACCCCGTCGGACGAGCACGGAGGCGCTGACCTCAAATATGTGGAAGAGGTGGCCAAAACCATCGGTCAAACCATGAACGGCTATAAGGTGGTGGTGACGAAGAGTACAGTACCGGTAGGCACGGGGAAGATGATTGAGGCTATCATCAAGGAAAACCAGACAAAACCCTGTGCGTTTGACGTGGCTTCTAATCCTGAGTTCCTGAGGGAAGGATCGTCCATAGAGGACTTCATGCGTCCCAACCGGATCGTAATCGGCGCCGAGAGCGAACAGGCTGTCGCTATCCTCAAAGACCTTTACAATCCCCTCTATCTTATCGAAACACCGTTTGTTATCACCGATGTGGCCACAGCAGAAATGATCAAGTACGCTTCTAATGCGTTCCTGGCTACCAAGATATCGTTCATCAACGAGATGTCCGCTATCTGTGACCAGGTGGGGGCAGATGTACACCAGGTGGCCAAGGGGATGGGCCTTGATGGGCGGATTGGACGTAAGTTTTTGCACGCCGGCCCGGGGTTTGGCGGGTCCTGTTTTCCGAAGGACACACGGGCCATCAGTCAAATCGCTAGACAATACGGGTATGAGTTCAAGATCGTTGATGCGGTGATAAAGGTGAACGAGGAACGCCCGGAGATGATGATTGAAAGGATTGTCTCGGCTTTAGGCGGGGACTTGAAGGGCACACTTATCGGGATTCTTGGTCTGACCTTCAAGCCGAATACAGACGATATGCGAGAATCTCCTACAATTCCGATTATCAAGGGCTTACAAGAGAGAGGGGCAAAGATCCAGGCTTATGATCCGGCAGGGATGGAACAGGCAAGGCAATATCTTCGAGATATCGACTACAAGGAAGATCTGTATACGGTGGCCCAGGGGGCAGACGCCTTGGTTCTGGCAACCGAATGGAACCAGTTCCGAAACATCGACTGGGAAAGAGTCAAGAAGGTTCTTAGACGACCAGTTGTCGTAGACTTGCGAAATATTTATGATCCCCAGCGAATGCGGGCATTCGGGTTCCATTATACATCTGTCGGACGACCATGACATCTGTCATTTATCATTGAACATCTGTCATTTGTCATTGAAAAAGGTACAAATTCACTTGAGATTAAAGGGTCTGCCAGGCGGAAGCCTTCAATGAACAATGATAAATGAACAATGATAAATGTTATGAGCGCTCCCTGCGAATCGAAGCCGGCCAAGCTAATTATTGGTTGTTTCACCAAGGACAAGGATATTCTTGGGGATGTGGCCCTGAAGCTGTCTGAGTCCTTTGGACCGCCCGATGTGATAAGTCGATGGCTACCATTTGAATACACGGACTACTATGCCTCTGAGATGGGCTCACCTCTTTTCAGGCGGCTGATGTCTTTTCGTGAATTGATTCAGCAAGACGCTCTGGCTGACATCAAGCTTTTTACCAACAATTTGGAAGGTCGGTTTTCAACGCAGGGGAAGCGGCTGGTCAATATCGACCCGGGTTACCTGCTGGCAGAGCGGTTTGTGCTTGCCACCGGGAAGAATTATGCCCATCGCATTTACCTGAGGACAGGAATTTATGCAGACCTAACCTTGATCTACCACAAAGGTCGTTTTCATCCGCTGGATTGGACCTATCCAGACTATGCCGGGGAAGCGATCACCCGTTTTCTGGGGTCTGTTAGAGACCGATATTTGTATCAGGGTCGACAGTAAAAATATTAGCCTCGTAGCTAAAAAGGGTGTTTTGTCTCTCACAGAGCCCGCAGAGGCACAGAGCTTTTGAGCTGAATTCCTGACCCCGGAGGAATATGCTGCGCATTCCACAGGGCAGGGAGGGGAATTCAGCTCAACGTGCTATCCCGCTGCCGCGGGACATGTCGACAAGGTGAAGGTTGGAAATTCTTATGCTCAAAGAGGGCATTGGCAGGATCATAAATGCTCTGCCTGGGGCGGACTGATTGTTTGGCCTGATTTTTCCCTCTCAAAAAATCAGGCCAAGAACTCATCTCAGTGAGCTCCGTGGGCTCGAGCGACCGAAGGGAGCGGGCGAGAGGACGACATGATCAAGAGTATGACTGCCTTTGGCAGGGCGGAAAAGACACTAGAAGGCCGCACATTTACGGTAGAGATACGTTCGCTGAATAGGCGCTATAGAGAAGTCATAGTACGTATGCCTCCGCAGTTTCTGCCTCTCGAGGATCAGATCAAGAAGCTGGTCGCGACCAAGATTTCGCGTGGCAGGGTGGAGGTGATGATTAGGGTTAAGAATGGTTCACAGGCGGTTCATGATATCCATGTTAATCTTCCCCTGGCCAAAGAATATTACAGGGCCTTGTGCGAACTGAACGAAACGCTGCAAATTGAAGAAAAAGTCGGCCTTCAAACACTCTTAGGCATGGAGGGGATCATTACGGCCACAGAATCTGAAGAAGATTTTGACGAAACCTGGTCGCTCCTTTCATCGTGTGTCCGTGAGGCCTTAGAGAGTATAGATGCCATGCGGATTTCAGAGGGCATGGCCATCTACCAAGACTTTCAGAAACGTTTGCAGTTTGTTGAGGAGGCTCTGTCTCATATAAAAGAGTTGGCTCCGGCCGTATTGTCACAGTATCACAGTCGCCTGAAGGAACGGATCGCTATCCTCACGGAAGGCAAGGTAGAACTGGATCCAAATCGCCTTGCCCAGGAGGCGGCTTTTTTGGCGGACAAGAGCGATATTACCGAGGAGATAGTCCGTGCTGAAAGCCATTTGAAACAGTTTGGAAGCATGATCGAATCAGAGGGACCATGTGGAAGGGCTCTTGATTTCCTGCTCCAGGAACTTGTTCGGGAGGTAAACACAATCGGTTCAAAAGGGGGCGACGCGCAGTTGCCCCAGATTGTTGTGGGACTCAAGAGTGAACTGGAAAAGCTTAGGGAACAGGTTCAGAATATAGAGTAGTTTCCATCCAGAAATGGCCCTTTTTCGCAATCTCGGCGTCAATCTGCGGGATCGCTTGTGCGACGTACCGACGTACGTCTCCGCGCAATCCCTTGAGTTCCTTGACCTTGCGAAAAATTGCTCATTTCTGAATTGGAA
>JAQYWL010000465.1 GCA_030145035.1 Desulfobacteria bacterium
ACCTGAAACCCGAAACCTGAAACCTGTGGAATATATATATCTTTTTATAGATTCTCAAAATTAACAAAAGTCTATCCCTACTAAGCGAATGATAAGGAAAAAGCACAAAATTCACAAATAACGGAGTGATTATAGACTACCCGTTTCCCTCTGAGCACCTGATGAGCGTGTCTGAAATCGGGTTTGAAGCCTTCCCAAAAGCATAAGAATACCAGGACCGGTGAGTGCGGCAAAGATGGTCTGCAACAAAACAGGGCCTGTCTGAGCGGCCAGCAATTGAGCCCCATTCCAGGGGTCTGCTACTGAAATGCAAAACATAAGGTGCTGTCCGAGCACGCACACACCGATCAAAACGGACTGAAATATGGTGTCACCCACATCAAAGTACCTGGACAGACTTTTTACCAATAGAAATATCCAGAAATAGACACTAAGGTAGATGCCAAATATCCCCCCGGAAAGCAGATCCATGATAAGGCCAAGAATTATAACCACCAAGACACCCTTCCTCTTAGGAGGATTAAGGCTTAAGAAAACAACAAGAGGAATTAGCAGGTCGTAGAAAATACCGTGAAATAAGGGGAGTCTTAAGATCGTAGTCTGTGCGACAATGGTCGACAATCCGAGCATGAGATACAAACAAGAGACTTTCATCATTCCAGGATAATTAGAACCTCTTCCAACCTTGTGAAATCGACGAATGGCCGAACCTTCACCTCTTGAAAGAGCCCTGACGAGGGCCTCGAAATTTCTGAGATTGCGCCCACACGAAGACCTTTGGGGAAAAGACCGTCCAGCCCCGACGATATCACTGTATCTTCTATCTTGATATCTGCCTTTCTAACAATGTATTTGAAGCGGCAACTCTCACTGGTCACCCCCTCAACAATACCCCGGGAGCGGGTTCGCTGAACAAGTGCATCTATGGCACTACCACGGTCGATGATCAACAGGACCTTGGCGTACCGGTGAGACGCCCCAATAATACGACCCACGATTCCCCCCGAGGCTATCACAGCCATTCCCTTGGAAACTCCATCTCTGGTTCCCCTGTTGACAAAAACAGTCTTGAACCAACCAGAGGGGTCCAGCCCTACAACTTTTGCAGGGAGCATGCGGTGTGGAACCTCGGACTTCATCTCCAGTAGCTTCCGAAGACGCTGGCAGGATAGCTCAGATTCCAGATACCGGCTCTTTTCCATCTGAGCCTTGGCAAGCATCCCCTTAAGTCGATCGCACTCCTCACGGACTGCAACCAAATAGAAGTATTGATCCCACATACGCACACAAAAATGCATAGTGCGAGTTACACCTTCCTGGAAGGGCACTATACCCGCCACTACCACTCTGTCAACTATTGTGTATCGATGAGGATGCTTGGCGCTAATAGAAAGGAGGACAATACTGATCAAGGCAAAAAGGATCACGCACAAAATCCTTGCCAACCTTTTTGAAAACATGTCTCATGTGTGTAGCAGAAAAAGGGGTTTTTGTTAAGGAAGTTTTCCGTTACTGGATCATAACCTCTCTCAAGATAGAAATATTCTCCAGAGCCTTGCCTGATCCAAGAGCAACCGTCGAAAGGGGATCTTCTGTTACCGTAATAGGTAAACGGGTCTCCTCTCGGAGCAGTTTGTCCATGTTTATTAAGAGGGCACCGCCTCCGGTCATGACTATCCCCCTGTCGACGATATCCGCTGCCAATTCGGGCGGGGTCTGTTCCAGCGCTATCTTGACAGTCTCAACAATAGAATCGATCTGTTCGGCAATCGCGACGCGGATCTCTTCCGAATCTATGGCGAGGATTTTTGGGATACCCGATACCAGGTCCCTACCTTTCACTTCAATGGTCTCTAAGTTTTCGGGATCAGGGTAAGCGTTGCCAATAGTGGTCTTAATCAGCTCTGCTGTTCTTTCTCCAATCAGAAGGTTATATTTTCGTTTAATATATTGAACGATGGCATCGTCCATCTTATCACCGCCAACCCGAATCGAGCGGCTGTAAACGATACCCGCAAGGGATATGACAGCCACCTCGGTAGTGCCACCACCGATATCAACGACCATATTGCACGTGGGCTCCGTAATCGGAAGACCCGCACCTATGGCTGCGGCCATAGGCTCCTCAATCAGAAATACCTCCCGGGCACCTGCTGATTGAGCCGATTCCGTCACAGCACGCTTCTCGACTTGCGTAATCCCTGACGGGACAGCAATGATGATCCTGGGCCGTATGAGGCTTCTGCGGTTATGCACCTGACGGATAAAGTATCGCAACATCGCCTCGGCTACCTCAAAATCGGCAATAACACCATCTTTCATGGGACGGATGGCAACAATATTGCCCGGTGTCCGTCCCAGCATGCGCTTGGCCTCTCCCCCGACTGCCAACACCTTGTTTCTATGCCTATTGTCGGTACGAACCGCCACAACAGATGGTTCGCTGAGCACTATCCCTTTCCCCTTAACATACACAAGGGTATTGGCAGTGCCTAAATCAATCGCTAAATCGCTAGAAATGGTCCCCAAGAGTCTGTTAAACACTTTCCGGGCTCCCTAACTACCAGGATTTGCATCAATGGTGCAACAGATGCTATGCAATCTGCGTGCCTATGTCAACCGAACACGCAAATTTTTCATGTTTTTAAAAGTTACCACATGGAACCTTCAATTTCAAGGGAATAATAACCCCAATCGCCTCAAAAAACAATAAAAATTGTTTGAGATTTCTGGTATACGAGAAACTAGCCCCGCTTCGCTCCGCAATTGGAATGATGGAATAATGGAATGGTGGAATGGTGGAATGGTGGAATAATGGGTTTAAGAGGATTCTGGTCTTTTTGTCTTTTGCATCATTCCAATATTCCATCATTCCATCATTCCTTTCCCGGGATTGCAGCCAAGCCAATAAAGTGCTATAATGTCAATAAGTTGTAGAATTTCTGAAACGTGATAATGTGTCCATGCCAACTGTAAGCGTCATCATTCCCACTTACAATCGCGCATCGGTTCTCAAGGAGGCCATCGACTCGGTCTTAGCTCAGGACTTCCATGATTTCGAAATAGTTGTGGTAGACGATGGGTCAACTGACAACACCCCGGAAATCCTCAAATCGTACCAAGAGATCTGCGTAGTGAGGCAATGCCAACGAGGGGTAAGCGCAGCTCGAAATGCTGGTATTGCCCGGGCTGCGGGTCACCTTATCACATTTCTCGACTCAGATGATTTATGGCTCCCTGGAAAACTCTCCGCCCAGGTCGCTTTTTTCAATACCCACCCAGATGCTCTGATTTGTCAAACCGAAGAAATCTGGATAAAAAATGGCATCAGGGTCAACCCCAAAAAACGGCACAAGAAGTATTCTGGGATGATCTTTGAACGTTGCTTGGAATTGTGCATTGTGAGTCCTTCGGCAGTGATGATGAGACGTTGCCTTTTCAATGAGACAGGCGTGTTTGATGAAACGTTGCCCGTATGTGAGGACTATGACCTTTGGCTAAGAGTCGCCTGCCGGTTTCCCGTATATTTGATTGAGGCCCCGCTTGTGATTAAACGCGGCGGACACCCGGACCAACTTTCAAGAAGATGCTGCATGGACCGGTTTCGCATACATGCTCTAAAAAAGATCCTCGAAAACGACTTGCTAAGTTCAAGGCAATACTCGGCAGCGGACGCGGCTCTGAGAAAAAAGTGTGCAATCTATGCAGCAGGATGTCTAAAGCGGGGGCGTGTGATGGAGGCAAATCACCACCTTCGGCTGTCGCGCCGGTTTAGAAAATTTTAGCTTTATTTCTCATGGATTTAACGCTAACCCCTCAAGAAGTACTTACGCTTTTTGCCGCAGTGGATATTCGATTCTTCAGCGCCG
>JAQYWL010000462.1 GCA_030145035.1 Desulfobacteria bacterium
AGAGGGTAGAGGGCAGGCAGATTTGAGGCGGGGCAGAGCCGGGACGAGTCCGCAACACAGGACGAAGTCCTATATCCGTCATATGGCCGAGTCACGTATATCTGACGATCGTGCGCTGAAAGTAGCCGGAGCTTACCCCGGGAGACCCGTTGCGTGTCCTTATATAAAGGACTGGGCGAACCGTAAGGGGAGCCGAACGCGTAACGGGAGTCAGCAGAGGGCATATTAAGTCGGAGGAAACGAGCCGCACCAAAGTGCGGAGGTCTCACCCCGATGAAGGCCCAAACGGTGCCGCCTGCCGGGTAAGTAATGGGGACGCTGGTAATAAAGTAACAAAATCTTATTCGATTAATTGCAACCCATTTTCGCGGGCAATGGTTTCTCCCCTTTCGACCGAGAACCCCACGCCAGGGGAGCTCATTTCCAACCGCCTGACCAGTTCTCTAAGCGACATCCCCAACTCACTGACTGCCCAAAAGCAGAAAAGACTCCTTGCCTTCACTTTTCGTTGATGCTTACCCTTATGAATATCTTTCGACGCTCGATTCCACGGATCATGATGTGATGCAGGACACCGGGTGAGTCAAGGCGGGCTTGTCTTGGCATGGGATCTATTTCGAATTTACGCTTTCCTTTGTCAACTTAATTTTTTACCAGCGTCCCCATTCTTCTCCATTCTTCCCATTCTTCCCCCAGCGTCCCCATTCTTCCCCCGGTTTCCATACTGCTCAAAAAAACCGGACCCAACCGGACCAGTGGAGTGTTGTCTCAAAAAAAGCTGAATTTCTTAGTTGACTTCTTCTTGGTACTCTGACCCTTTTGTTTTTCCCTTCGGCGGAGAATAACTTCTAATTGCCCGAACGAGGTCATGCAATGAGATTACCCAGTTCTCCCGACTCTTTTTTTGCTCTCTCGACCATGGTACCCAGGAAAGCTGATTTCAGCGGCTCGATTGCCATCGCAGCCTTAAAGGGAGGTGATTTCTCTAGGACACCGATGATACGTGCTAACGACCTGTGACTTAGTTTTTGATGCTCATTGAAGATCAGGTCAGCCAGCTTGCCGCGCTCAATCGCCATCGCCGTGACTCTATCGAATATGGTTTCCGGTGTGAACACTCTTTTCGGGCGTGACTTCATGGTGACCCCACCAAACTCGCAGGCCGAGTAGCAGACGCCACAGCCTAAACAGAGGGACTCATCTCGCACTGCCCATCTGCGCTTCTTTTTCCCTACTCGCTCCTCAGCGATCTTGATCGCATCGACCGGGCATATCTCGGCGCACTTGCCACAACCTTTGCAATTGGAAAGATCAACCTCCATGATCCAGTTAGAAGTAACAATAGCATTACGGATGTTAAAAGTCTTGATCGCCTGGATCATCCCGCAGCAGCAGCCACAGCAGTTGCAAATGTAGGTCACCTTGCGTTGTACGTTGTCGCCGGTCTGAGCCATCCCAGTCTCCTTGCACTCTTCAATGATACGCATCGCTTCGGCAATTGTGATAGATTGAGCGAGGCCAGTGCGCATCATTGCCTCTGCAGCATAGTTGAGCGTGAGACAAGTCAGTTGCGATCTATCACAAGCATTCCCCAGGAGGCTCGCTTTGTGGCGGCAGGCGCAACGTGATAGGGCTACCGCCGATGACGATTGTACGATTTGGCTTGCCCGTTCCCAATCGAGGATTTCGGTATGGTCCCCTTCGGGAAGCGCCTCCTCGCGAACCAACGAGCGGCCAAGTTGTGTTTGGCCCTGGAATACAGAGTGGGCGAAAAGGTCGTTCTCAGTCATGTACTCCTCGAACAGATGGGCCAGCTCTGCCATTGGCAGGTCGTCACGGGCGCGCATAAATGTAAACTCAAAAAAGCCAATCACAACCGGCGGCAGTGCTATATAACGCTGTCCATTATGTTCCATGTCGATCACCAATCCGCGTTGTGCCATTTCAGTCATTTTTTCGCTCAGTTGATCCTGAGGGATACCCAGCTTGTGTGAGAGAATATCCAAGGGTATGGGTTGGCTGGGAATTCGGCTCGCGAGCTCCGCTTCATCCGCAGAGAAGAGAAATTGCAGAATTTTCATAAAGGTGGGAGACTCCGGTGCCCCGGTAACGTTGCGGTCCAGTTGCCGCTGCAATAAGCGATACTCGCGCTCACATTTGACTTTGTGTCCCATCACGTCCTCCTGACCGGAAGAATTTATCCATGGTCTGACGGAAACGCAGGTTGCTTGCTACGAGGTCAATGTGTGATTGGGGACGGGTATTGATATATTCATAAAGGACAGGATATCAATATATCAATACCCGTCCCCTATACGCCCTATACGCCCCAATGCCAAAAAGATTCGTTGCTAGGTTTGCTCAGAAATCGAAAAAGAAAAAATCCCCCTCAAAGCCTTCACCTACACCCCACGCAGAGGAAGATCTCGCCCTTTTCGGCCCCAAAGGAATGCCCGAATAGGGAGTGGTGAACTATCGACAGATGTGTGGTTCGTACTGAGCATGCATCTGGCTCGCCTCTTTGGCTCACTGGATATGTCGTATGGTCGTAAGCAGCGGTTCGGCTTGCCGTTGTTCAGATTTCGTAGTAGTAATCCAAACCCAGGTGGGTAATTTGTTCCTCGCCCATAAGATACCGTAAGGTGTTTTTCAGTTTCTTTAGTTGAATGAAGAGATCGTGTTCGGGATAGAGATTGGGTGCGCATTGGGGGCTCTTGAAGTAAAATGAAAGCCATTCCTGGATGCCCGTCATCGCGGCTCGCTGAGCCAGATCCATGAAAAGGGCCAGATCTAAAACAAGGGGTGCTGCCAATATACTGTCCCGGCAAAGGAAATTCACTTTAATCTGCATGGGGTAACCCAGCCAACCGAAG
>JAQYWL010000453.1 GCA_030145035.1 Desulfobacteria bacterium
GAAAGAACAGCTAAATGGCATGCTTTTTCTTAGGGTTAAGTGATATCCACCACAATCGAGGTTATTCACAAAAGCTGTTCCCTGTTCTTTCTTTATGCTCACTTATGCGCGAGTTTGAGCCGGTTTAGAATCGGATTGCCTGTATGCGATAATGTTTTCAAAGAACTAAAATGTTACAAAAAAAGATTTGACAAGCTTGTCGTCTTGTATTATTCTGATTGTAACTCAATTACAATAAGAAGGGGCCAATGGAACCGATTCACCATCAGGAAAAACAGCAGTTTAAACGCCTTTTTGAAAATGAAGGGATCGACCGGATCGACGATAGATTGGCCATCCTAAAGGTCTTTCTTGGGGTTGAGCGGCACATAAGCTTTCAAGAATTTGTCGCTGCTTTGAAAGATAATGACTATAATTTTGAGCCGGACTTCGTAAAAAAGACGCTGAACCTCCTCTGCCGATATGGCTTTGCCGCAAAGAAGAAATTTGAAGGCCAGCGTACTATGTATGAGCACCGACATTTAGGTTTTCACCATGACCATCTCATTTGCACTAAGTGTGGGAAGATCATTGAGTTTGAAAGCCGCCAGATGGAAGATCTTCAAGTTGAAACAGCCGCCTTGCACGGCTTCCACGTACTTCAGCACAAGATGGAGATCTACGGTCTGTGCTCAGACTGCCTCAAGGAGCGCATACGTTTGATGCCCCTTTCATTTGCCCAGGAAGGCGAACTTGGCATTGTACAGGAATTCATGGGAGGAGCCGGCGCGCAACTCCGATTGGCCACCATAGGGTTGAGGAAGGGTGACGAGGTGGAGGTCATAACCAACAGTGGCGCAGGCCAGCTTGTTGTCGCTGTTAACGGTACGCGATTGGCCCTTGGCCGTGGCATTTCCAAGAAGATCATGGTGAAACCCAATGGGAGCAGAAAGGGATAGCGGTGAATCTGAGTGAGTTGAAGGAAGGCCAGACAGCTACCGTGGCGCGGGTGGGCGGTGACGGCCATTTTCGCAGAAGGCTCCTTGAGATGGGTTTTTTGCGAGGTACGGAGGTCTACGTTGAGAAATATGCCCCCCTGAGAGACCCCATCGAACTCATTTTAAAGGGGTATCATCTCTCCCTCCGTGTGGATGAGGCTGCCAATATTGACGTCGAAGAAGTTAGGAGCGGTGAATAGATCTCGTTGAGCTAAGGCCGAAAGGAAGATCAAGGCCATCCCGCTTCTTCTGGTTAATAAATTTTGAGAAAATTCGAATATCGGATTTCGAAATTATTTGCTGGGAATCACACGACCTACCCTAAGGTCAACTATATTGGGTTGAAGATAGCACATGCCTGAAAAATCGATAACCATTGCCCTTGCTGGAAATCCTAACTCCGGCAAGAGCACCATTTTTAACAATTTGACCGGCACCCGGCAAAAGGTAGGAAACTGGCCCGGGGTTACGGTCGAGAAAAAAGAAGGGCACCTCAAGACTAACGTTTATGACCTTTCCGTGGTGGACCTGCCTGGCACATACAGCCTCACTGCGTATTCGATTGAAGAAATTGTGGCCCGCAATTTCATCCTGGATGAAAAGCCGGACGTGGTTGTCGATATCATTGATGCCTCCAATCTGGAACGCAACCTTTACTTAGCCACACAACTGCGCGAACTCGACACAAAGGTCATTTTTGTCCTCAATATGGCCGATCTTGCCAGAGAGCGCGGTGTCAAGATCGATGCAGACAAGCTGTCTGAGCTTCTTGACGTGCCCGTGGTCTTTACGGTTGGAAACAGGAACAAAGGGACCCGCGACCTCCTTGAAACGATCATGTCGGTGGCAGAGGCTGAGATAGATCTTCCGCGGACCCGCCGGGTCTATTACGGCAAAGATATTGAAAAGGCCGTTGGTGAACTATCAGAGTTCATAAAAGAGAAGACCACCGCGGAGCTTCCCTATCATACCCGGTGGGTTGCAATAAAGCTCCTTGAAAACGATGGAATAGTCAAAGAACGAGTACTCCAGTCCGCAAATCCAAAGGGGGAGGCCATACTTCAGGAAGCAGAACTAAAGCGTCAAAGGCTCCGTGACTTTTTTGACGAGGAGCCGGAAATTGTCATGACCGACCACCGCTACGGTTTTATTGCGGGGATCGTCAAAGAGGTCGTGAAGACGGTCTCAAAACAACGGGTGGATGTCTCGCGGCAAATAGACCAGGTATTGACCAACCGCCTGCTGGGGCTTCCCATCTTTGTCTTTTTTATATGGGCCATGTTTCAGCTCACCTTTTCATTAGGGGCCTACCCCATGGACTGGATCGATGCGGGTGTGGGGTGGCTGGGCCAGGCCGTCGGTCAAATCCTGCCGGAGGGCTTATTCAGGGACTTGATTGTGGACGGTATGATTGCCGGCATGGGAAGTGTTGCCATATTCCTGCCAAATATTCTCATTCTATTTTTCTGCATTGCCCTGTTTGAGGATAGCGGCTATATGGCCCGAGCTGCCTTCTTAATGGATAAGGTCATGCACCTCATAGGGCTTCACGGTAAATCTTTTATTCCCATGCTCATGGGCTTTGGCTGCAATGCCCCGGCCATCATGGCCACCCGGACCCTTGAGAGTGAAAAGGACCGCATCTTGACGATTCTGATCAATCCCCTGATGTCGTGTGCAGCCAGGCTGCCGGTATATATCCTGTTGGCTGGCGCGTTCTTTGGGGCCAGGGCCGGCAATGTTATCTTCTCCATTTATGCCCTGGGTATTGTACTGGCCATTTCCATCGGCCGCCTATTTCGATCGACTCTGCTCAGGGGCAAGGTTGCTCCCTTTGTGATGGAACTCCCACCGTACAGGGTCCCCATGTTGAAGGGGCTCTTGATCCACATGTGGGATCGCAGCAAGATCTTTCTTAGAAAGATAGGGGGCGTGATCCTGATCGGCTCAGTGGTTGTCTGGTTCCTGAGCGCCTTTCCCAGAGAGGTCCAATTCTCAAGGGATTACGAAGCAGAGATAGCAGGCATCAGTGACCACTACAGGCCCTTGATATCTGCGGCGCACGGTGATCTCAGGGAAAGACTCCTGGGAAAAAAAGACGAGACGATTTCGGGCCTGGAAACCCTTCAGGCAAGAGAAAAGATTGAAAGATCATATATAGGCCGGCTGGGGAGGGTGTTGACCCCAGTGTTTGCTCCCATTGGCATGGACTGGCGCGGCAGTGTCGCAGTGCTTACGGGCTTTGTGGCCAAAGAGATTGTGGTCAGCACCATGGGCGTGCTGTACACCGTGGGGGCTGATGAGGACGAAAAGAGCGAGGCCCTGAAAGTGGCCTTGAGAAAATCCAATATGACTCCCCTTTCTGCATATGCCATGATGACTTTTGTGCTAATTTATGTGCCCTGCCTTGCCACCGTGGCGGTCATCAGGCGTGAGACCAATTCCTGGAAGTGGGCCGCATTCAGTATCACTTACAGCACCACCTTAGCCTGGCTTGTTGCTTTTATGATTTACCAGGGTGGAAAGGCAATCGGGCTGGGATAGAGAGCATTCCGAGATTCTTATTCGTCTGCGGCCGAAAACTATAGACTGTTATAGGTTTGAGGATCGCTTCACCAGGTGCTACACGCCGTTTGAGGTTCGAGGACCGCTTCGCTCAACCTCCAACCTCAGGCCTCCAACGTCTTTTTTACTTCCAACCTCATGCGCTTGGAAGCCCCAAGTTCCAGTGTTTTGACGGGGAGAATGATCAGATGTGGAGCTTACACTTGGAGCAGTAACCAAATACCTCGAGCTTGTGGCCCCTGATCACGAAATCATATTCTTCGGCTAGTTTCGTCTCCAGCTTGTCCAGAAACTCTTCTGTAAATTCTATTGTCTTTCCGCAATTGAGACACCGGAGGTGGCAGTGGTGTTCCCGGCCATAGATGGGCTCATAGTGCAAGTGCCCCTCTTCGAAATAGGCCTCCTGGATCAGCCTGGCTTCAAGCAACAGTGGAATGAGGCGGTATATGGAAGGCTTTGAAATCTTTTTTTTCTTCCGTTTCAGCCGCAAGTAAAGTTCATCCACATCAAAATGATCGCGGGTGGCACAGATCTCCCTTATGATGGTTTCGCGCTCGGGGGTATTGCGGAGCCCCTTCATTCGAACAAACTCTCTGAATATCGCTATTTCGTCTCTCATGAAGACACCTCATTTGAGGTTTGATTTTATAACCACTTGCGACATTTATGTCAACGAACAAATAGCCCAGGTCGCTTTCGGACTGAAAGGAGCAGTGCTTGGTGACGGTTATTCTTGACACGCATTTGGGATTTGTGGTATTGGGCAGTTCAAAGTTGGAAACTGAAGTTTCTGTAAAGTCTATTCACATAAACACGAAAATGAAGCCACGAAGGCATGTTGACTTTGAACGGGTCAACTCTTGTGGCTTTTTTTGTAGATAAGGAGGTCAGGCACGAGATATTCTCGCAGTTTCCATTCCAGAAAAATGAAATACCTTAAAGGAGGAACAGCATGAGGAAACACGGTTGGATTGTTTTGGCATGGACTTTCGTTTTGGGATTGTTTGTGGTCACGACCAGCGCCCAGGCCTTAGACAGGGAAGCCCTTAAGGCTGAAATAAAGAAGGAAATCAAAGAAGAAATGAAGGCTGAGGGGGGGCTCTTGTCTGGGATTGAAGACCGCATCAAGTTTAGCGGTCTCATTGAATTTGGTGGCGCATGGCAGGATATTGATTACAAGGGTGCTGCTCCCGCAAAGGAAAATGAAAGTGATCTTGCTCTGACGACCGTAGAACTGACCGCAGAGGCAGAGGTCAACGACTGGGTCAATGTGGCTGTAACGTTCCTATACGAAGATGCGACTTTCCAAGAGGGAGATGAGGCACAGGTGACACTGGATGCCGCTACTCTCACCATAGGAGATACTGAACAATATCCTCTCTATTTTTCCGCCGGCGCCATGTATGTCCCGTTCGGCGCGCTGCTGACGCACTTTCCGGATGCCCCGCTTATCGATCAGCCTCTCACCCTATCGCTGGGAGAAACCAGGGAGAAGGCTCTGCTTGTCGGAGTGGAACATCAAGCCTTTTCCGTATCAGGCTATGTTTTCAACGGGGACATGGATGAAACCGGAGAAGACAACAAGATAGAGAGTTATGGCCTTGACGTAAACTTTTCGTTTGATGACGAGGCGGGTTTTGACGTATTAGTTGGGGCTTCGTACATTTCTAACATAGCGGACTCGGACGGTTTGACGGACGCACTGGAAGCAGCCGCCACTGTCAAGGATTATGTCGATGGATTTGACGTCTATCTGCATGTAGGGTATGCCCCTTTCTTTTTTGATGCCGAATACATGACCGCTTTAGATGAATTTGAGCCCGGTGAGTTGGGCGATAAGAAAGCCCAGCCAGCGGTTTGGAATCTCGAAGCCGGTTATAACCTGGACTGGGGCAAGAATTTGGAAATTGCCCTGAAATATGCCGGTTCTGATGAGTCAGGAGCCCTCGGATTTCCCGAGCAACGATATGGAATAGCTCTCAACCAGGAGATTTTCGAGGGCGTCATAGCTTCTCTGGCATATCTCCATGATGATTATGAGGATGACGATGTTGATGGCAGAGATGACAGAGAAGTGGTGTTTGCACAGATAGCAATAGAATTCTAATGCCATAACGAAACGACCTGAGGTTCAAGGCTCAAAGGTGAAAGGTCAAAGCTGAAAGCTCAAAGCTGAAAGCTCAAAGCTCAAGGCTGAAAGCTCAAAGCTGAAAGCTGAAAGCTCAAAGCTGAAAGCTCAAAGCTGAAAGCTCAAAGCTGAAAGCTCAAAGCTGAAAGCTGAAAGCTCAAAGCTCAAAGCTGAAAGCTCAAAGCTGAAAGCGAAAACCCAACTTGAAGGCCCCGGGCGAATATAGCGCCCGGGGCCATTGATTTTTTAGCTCAACGCGGATTAGTTGTAGGGTCGGGTTTTATACCCGACCGGGATTGCGGTGGCATGTAAAATGCCACCCTACGTGGAAACCAAAAACATCCCACTAATCCGCGACGAGCGGATTTTTTCTGACCGGATAGATCCTGATGGGCACCCTAATCCCTGCGACCGTGAAACCGCAAAGTCAAGCCTTTAAAGACTGTGGCGAGAAGATAGGCCAGCCCGGCAATGAGAATGATGGTGGCGCCCGCAGGAAGGTCTGGCTGATATGATACGATCAGCCCGGAGGTCGTAAAGGCTGCCCCCAGGAAGGAGGCGAGGATCATCATTTGAACCAGGCTGCGGGCATAATAACGCGCAGTGGCTGCTGGAAGAGTTAGCAGTGCAATCACCAGAATAATGCCCACCACCTGAATCAGGATCACCACGGTCAAAGCGATTAGGCAAAGGAGTAACAGGTATGTGGTTACAACGCCGATTCCCTGAAGTTGACTGTATTCTTCGTCAAAGCATACGGCCAAAAAGCGTTTGTAGAAAAGAAACACCAGGACAACGATAAGCGCATCGAGGGAGGCCAACAGATAGACACTCTCCCTCTTCACCATGAGGATGTTCCCAAAGAGGTAGCTCATAAGGTCGATGCTGTAGCCGGGCGTTTTATAGATAAAAAGGATGCCCACGGCCATCCCAATGGCCCAAAGCGCTCCTATGATCGTATCTTCGTACTGGTGATAGCGCAGACTGACAAGACCGATGACCACCGCCGCAACAAGGGCAGAGACCACCGCACCGTGTATGGGATGGTAGCCGTAGTAGTAAGCGATGCCCATGCCGCCCAGTACAGTATGCGAAATCCCCCCGCTGATAAAAACAATGCGTTTGACTACAACATAGGTTCCCATGACGCCACAGGCGACACTGGCAAGAAGACCGATGATTACGGCATTTTGCATGAAGCCGTGGCTTTTAAGGACCTCTACGAATTCAAACATAACACCATATGGAGTGCCTAAAGTGATCTAGAGTGACCTAAAGTGCCTAAAGTTAAAGGATAAAAGCCAATGCTTACAAAAAAACTTTCTTCTCCGCCGGAGGTGGATCAACTTTAGCTCACTTTAGGCACTTTAGCTCACTTTTTCGCTACAATCTATCTAACCCTATTTTGATGGTGATCGACAAACAGGTAATGCTCCCACTATAATTCACATTTGTGCTTTATCATATGGACAGGCCCGCTGTAGCATGCTTCTATAACATCGCCTGTGATCTCATTGGTCGGGTTACAGACAAGGCGCCGGTTGACACAAGCTACATGCTTCACATAGCTTGAGATAAAACCGAGGTCGTGGGAAACAAGAATGATCGTCACCTTCTCGTTGAGCTTCTTTAAGAGTTCATAGATGTCTTGCTCAACCCTGCCATCCACACTTGTGGTGGGCTCATCAAGAAGGAGCAGGTCCGGCTTTCCCACCAGGGCCCGTGCCATAAGAACCCGCTGTTTCTGACCACCAGACAGTGTGCCGAAACGCCGACTGCGCAGATTGTATATTTCTACTTCCTGCATAGCCTCTTCAGCGGTTTGCCGATCGGTTTTCCTATACCTTCCCAAACGAGGCGCCTTGCCCAATCGCCCTATAAGAACCACGTCCATGACACTTATCGGAAAACTCGAGTCAAGGTCTGCGTGCTGGGGGACATAACCGATAAGATGGCGTGCGCGTTCCGGCGGTTGACCAAAGACCCGAACCTTGCCTCTCAAAGGGTGTATCAGACCGAGTATGATTTTAAGAAGTGTAGTTTTACCACTGCCGTTGGGACCCACCACACCTAAGAAATCTCCTTGTCTAACGGTCAGCGTGACGTCCTCGAGAACGAGATCACCATCATAGGCAAAACCAACCTGATCGATTTCGACAACATCTTTGTTTTGGCTCATTGGATGACCTTTCTAAAGGTTTCAGCGATCTTCCTGATGTTTTTCAGATAATCTTTGGCCAGGGGATCGATCCGGACAATCCGTGCTCCAATGGCCCGCGCTACAGTCTCGGCATTTTTTGTACTGAATTGTGCCTGCACAAAGACCACCTTGATCCCTTCTTGCTTCGCGCGTTTGATGAGATCGGCCAGGGCCCTGGCACTTGGCTCTTTTCCCTCGACCTCGATGGGTATTTGCTCCAGCCCGTAGTCGCGGGCAAAGTATCCCCACGCCGGGTGAAATGCCATGAATTTGCGTGTCTTCAAGTTTTCCAGGGTCTCCTTAATTTCAGTATCCAGTCTATCGAGATCATGATGGAACGCTCTCAAATTATCTTGATAGAAGGCCCTTTGGGCGGGGTCTTCGAAGATCAGGGCATGGCAGATGTTTTGGGCCTGGACCTTGACCAACCTTGGGCTTAACCAGATGTGGGGGTCCTTCATTCCCTTTGGATCATGCTGATATTGTTTGGTCTCCTTGCGATGATGGGCCTTCATGGGACGGAGCTCAATGTCACGGCGTGTGTCGATCACGTTCATGTGGGGATTTGCCCTGCTTATTCGCATCATCCAGACATTTTCAAATGGTACACCAATGCGAAAAAAAACCTTTGCCTTCCCGAGTTCGGCCATCTGCCTGGGCGTGGGCTCATATGTGGCCGGGCTGTATCCGGGGCCGACCAGGACCGACACATCGACTCGTTCACCCCCTACGCGCTCTACGAAGTATGCCTGGGGGGGGATGCTGACAAAAATCTTGATCTTTTTCTTGGTATCACTCGACGGTTCTGAACAAACTTGCGCGGCGTTCAAAAAAGCAATCGCCAAAAACATGGCACAAAACACACCAACTGGTAATGAAGTTCTTCTTTTCATTTTGCTTTCATTTCTTTAAACGCCGTGCAACTCGGTTGCATCATTGGACAAAAAAAGTACGTGGATCACGCATGCCGCCACACCGGGCATCGCAAAAGACACATCGCTATACCTTATCGTTAACGTCTCGGAAATTCTATAACCTATCGAAATAATAGAACTTTGCCGACACTATTCTCTTTTGCCTCACCATAAGATGATGGAGTATTGGTGATAGAAGTGGAAAGGATTATTTTTTCCTCCAGGCCCATTACTCCATCAC
>JAQYWL010000176.1 GCA_030145035.1 Desulfobacteria bacterium
CTAATGTTCAGGCTCCCACGCTCGCTAGACCCCCAGGTTGCACCCACCGCTGAAACTCAAAGTCTTCAGAGCGGCCGGGCCGTTTACACCACGCATAGCTCGGTTGGTTACCTGCCCCGAGATGTGGCATCACTACGTATCCGACACGAGCGACTGATACGGCTGGACTTTCACCAGCTGGATTGCAGCCTTGTCGGCTGCTCCGACGTCCATAAATAAGTAAATAACATCCCTGGCTGACAGAAAAGCGCAGTGGGACATGGGCGAGCGGGAGAGAAGCAAAATTTCTCGCTGCCCTTTGACGCGCTCTAATATCCGAGATCCAGGTATTTACTGTCTGCTGTATTACCCCTAATTTCTCTGATAGGGCCTCTTCAGTCCATGTGCATTCCGGGTCTGACGTTGCTATATCACGGGCAATCTGTTTTTTATCCTTGGGGCCTAATCGGTCTCCATGCCTGGTGTTAGATTCTGCCGCCTCAAGCAGAAACGTTATCTTGCTTGTTTCGTAATCAAGGGGCTCTTTCTTCCATTCAATCGCATTAATCTTTTTAATCAAAAGTTAATCAAAAGTATTGACAGATTATGTCGGTATGATATACTTTTAATCTATGGAAATCAGATCTTTTAGGTGGGATGAAGATACTATAGATCACATAGCTAACCATGGTGTTAGACCTGATGAAGTCGAAGAGGTTGCTTTTGACGATTATCCACATATCCGCAAGGGAAAACGAGGGCGACGTTATCTTTATGGCAAGACGATGGGTGGACGGTACCTTTTTATAGTCTATGTCCTTGCAGATATGGGAATAGCGCAAGTAATTACAGCACGGGATATGGACAATAAAGAAAGAAGGCTTTATTTGAAGCGAGGTAACTAGCATGTCAACGATACCTGAATTTAAAAGCAAAAAAGAAGAAAGAGAATTTTGGGCCTCCCACTCTTCATCTGACTATTGGGATGACATGGAAGAATGCGACGATACTTTCAAGAGGGGCAAACTCAAATCCATATCATTAAAATTAGACCCTGGATTGCTAGAAAAGATAAGAGTCGTGGCCCACAAAAGGGGGCTATCTTATAATGCCCTGATAAGGTATCTTCTTTCAAAGGGGATTGAAAGAGAACTTAAAGAGACTTAAATTCACCCGCTGAAACTTGGGTTCTCTCCTACGTGTTTTTCTTTGGGGTCGGACCAAGCTATGTCATTAATATTCTAAGATAAAGATCAAGAAAGCAGTGTCTTCTCCGCTCTTAAACGGCCATTTTTGGCCGCAAGATCGTCGCGCTAAGGCCCCACTGCCTATCCCGAATCCATTCTTCATGGAGTCCTTTTTTTATCCATTTTTGCCCGAAGAATATCGCCCATCGTACCGAGAGATCCGGATGATCGCTTACGGCTGGCTGCAATGTGTTTATTGTAGTAATCAGTGTCTTCTGAATCCTGCCCTTTTGAGATCATTGCAAGGGAAAGGCGTTTTTGCTTTTCGTCTACCCTGGCGACCTTGACTTGAATGATCTGGTCTTCTTCCAGAACTTCACGGGGGTGATGTATCCTTTTTTCTTTTCCAAGTTCTGAAATGTGCACGAGCCCGTCTATACCAGGTTCAAGGGTTACAAAAGCACCAAAAGGGACAAGGCGCGCAACTTTGCCTTTGTGAATGGAGCCTTCTGGATACCTCAGGCCAATGTTGTTCCATGGGTTGGGCAGAGTTTCTTTCAGGCTGAACGAGAATTTATCATTTTCCCAGTCCAGTTTCCGGATCACCGCATCCACCTTATCCCCGACCGAGAGTAGACTATTGATATCCTCCACTCGACCCCATGAAATCTCCGATATAGGGATGAGTCCTTCAAGCCCTCCGATATCAACAAAGGCACCAAATTTCCGGATTGAGGTTATTTGTCCACTTACTCTCATCCCCTCTTCCAAGGTTTCCCTAAGGGCATCCTTCTGTTTTTGGCGTTCCTCTTGCAGCACAGTCCTGTTGGAAATAATGATGTTGCGGCGCTTCTTACCATATTCTATTATTTTGAAAGTCAAATGCCGGCCAATATACTGGCCGGTATCTTCAACCTTGTACAGGCCCATCTGGGAATAGGGGCAAAAAGCATGAATGTTTCCCGCTATCTTGACTTCAAATCCCCCCTTGATTTCCTTTTCAACAAGACCTTCAACTGGGATCCCGCTGTGATAGGCCTCTTCAAGGTGTTCGGTCCCCGTTGTGTCGGCGGTGAGTCGGGTGGTAAATAGCATCTCGTTGTTTCTGGAAGACAGAAAATAGACATTGATCGTGTCTCCCTCTTTTGAGGTGATGTTGCCTTCATCATCGAGAAATTCGTCTATTACAACACAGCCATCTGATTTGCCTCCTACATCAATGAAAACCCACTCTCTTGTTATTTGGGCGATCACAGCTTCAACCTTTTCACCTGGATTGAAGTGAACCGGTTCACCAATGCTCTGGTTTAACAATTCTTCGAAGTTCTCTTCTGATTCAGTTTCAGCAAGACTATTGTTATTGTCCTGGTCCATATTCCTCCTCTATTTTATAGAATGTCCCCTATCGGAACCTACGGGACGTTGTTGACTATGTTGAATTAAGCCCCTCTGTTGTCTGGAATCACTTTGCCCTTTGTCGTTTGCCCCTGCCGTATTTAGCACTTGGTTCCTTGATATCAAAACCAATCTTTCTTTTAGGCTTGCTTTCCGTGTCTAACAACTTCTTTATGGCATTAAATACAATTCTAAACTGTTCATCGTATTTCCTCTCCATCGCTCACCTCCCTCATCTTCTCTTCCAAAAACCGCTGGATCTCTTCCTTTTTGGGTAGTTCAAGCTGGTATAGGGAGGACTCGCTCATGACTTCTTTGGGCTTGAGGCCCAGGAACTCAAAGATATAGGGATCGCGGATAGCCAGCTTCGCCTCGGCGGATTCCGTACCGGACTGCACGAGTTCGGCCAGTTTCTCCTTGTTCTCGGACAGGCCGGAGCGCTCGTAGAAAATAGGGGGTCGCGTCTACAGTCTTGACAAATGTGGTAATTGGGGTCTGCCCTTGACATTGGACAACCTGCCCTGTTTCTTAATGATTTGAGGCGATTTTTTATCAGGAACAAGCACCAAAGTAAAGGGCAAAGCCCCGAGCTAACCTGTATTATGACACGACAAGTGTGACAGATACGGTCATACGATTTTGGATTGCCGATTTTGGATTGCGGAATTGAGAGCCAGAAGCCTCCTATAAATGGCCCAATCATCGTCAAATACAGAGTTCGGCAATAAAACTGAATATTTTTCCTTGACCTTTCAAAAGCTTATGTTCTATGAACCGACCAGCCTCGATTAAGACCCTTATTAACCCAAACCAAAGGAGGAAAGCGACGATGAAAAAACTGAAGAAGGATCTTCAGGCGGTGTCCAAGGAATTCAAGGCGCTCACGAAGAGAACAAAAGAACTGACAACCAAACTGAAAAAGACGGCGGCAGGCCAGCTTGAAAAGGCTCAAGCTGCTATCAAGCTCAAATCCCCGGCACAACATACGGCCGAGGCCCTGAAGGTACTCACAAAGCAGACGGGAAAACTGATCAAGGCAGTTGAAAAGTTTGAAAAGGACAAGGCGGCCAAGAAAGCGAAGGCCAAGGCTAAGCCCGCCAGAAAGGCTGCTGCGAAGAAAGCCCCTGCCAAGAAGAAAGCTGCTGCGCAGACAGCCACTGACCAGGTTGTGAACATTATCAAGAGATCAAAGAAGGGCGTTGACGTTCCCATGTTGATCAAAAAGACTGGGTTTGAAGACAAGAAGATCAGGAATATCGTCTTCAAGGCGTCTAAGGCGGGCGAAATCAAGCGAGCTGGTAGGGGGGTTTACGTAGCGGCATAAGCTTAATTACCCCTCGCCAACAGTTTGAGTGATACCGATATTTCCAGATCACTGCGCCCGCCGCCCCGAGAATCCTGATCTCGCCTTGGCTTCGTTTGGCCTTTGGGTTTTAATTCCGCAATCCAAAATCCAAATGCAAAAATCGCTAACGTAACCCGTGGCCAAAGGCCCTCATCCACGACATGATAAGGACGCTTAAAGCTATAAAAAGAAAACAAGCCTGATATGTCCTTGCTGCCGGCCGTTTCACAAGAAGACCGTAAACGGCCCCCAGAATAATTCCCGCCATAAAGCCAAACAGGTGAGCCGTCAAGTCAGTATACTCCCCCGAACCAAGAATACTAAGGAGGGCCAGACCACCACCTAGTGGAAGCCACGCCCTCATTCGCTGGCCAGGTAGCCTGAACTTCTTGAAGAACTGCTGCGCGGCCAGGATGCCGATTGCTCCGAAGACGGCAGTAGAAGCCCCGATCGAAAGATGGCCCGCCTTGTACAAGACGGCATTCACCAGATTGCCGATTATGCCGGTCGCAAGGATCATAAGCCAGCCAACGCCCCAACCCGTGATGGTACAGACGGCGGTGCCAAATACAGCGATGCCGAGGATGTTGCCTGCAAGGTGCAAGGCGTTCGCGTGAATCATCAGGGAGGTCGCGCTCCTGTATAATTCTCCGTGCAAAATGTGAAAGGCCGATGATCCGTAGTCCCTGATGAAACCCCGACTGTTACTGCCTATTGTAATAGCGACATGGGATGCCAGCAATATGCCAGATACCCATAGTCCCGTGAATGTCTTGTGGTATTCATCACAAAGGGGTTCATCCGTTGGATGGAAATCCTGGTTCTCTTTAAGATATTGTTCGATCGTGTTTAGGGCTTTTTGGTACTCTGTATCATTCACCAATATGTTCCACCCATGCTCCCCTTTTCTCGAACGATGCGAGATGCCGGATGAGGACAGGACCAGCCCGTATGTATTAGCCTGATCTGCTGAGAGATTCTTGAATGTTACAACCATGAAAAGAGACTCTCTTATGAAGCTCTGTGCTTTTTCGCTGGTCTTCAAAATAGGACGTTTTCTTCTGTCAGCCGAAAGGAAATTCCTATACAATCCAGTTAGTGCCCATCCATAAACGAATTTTGACATGATGGGCACTAACGTCAGTTTCCAATTCAGAAATGAGTCCGCGGCGGCGGACAAGGTCAAGGAACTCAAGGGATTGCGCGGAGACGTACGTCGGTACGTCGCACAAGCGATTCCGCAGATTAACCCCAGAGGAATAGGCTTCGCATTCCACGGGGCAGGCGCCGAGATTGCGAAAAAGGGCCATTTCTGGATGGAAACCAGTTATCCTGCAAGACATGGCTTCCGCGCTGCTGCTACTTCATCCAGCCGTTTTACTTTGCAGCTTTTTGGTGCGTCATGCAGCAGGTCCGGGTCTTCCCCAGCCTCTTTTACAATGGCTTTTAAAGCTTCAATAAACTGATCGATATCCTCTTTGGACTCTGTCTCAGTCGGCTCCACCATGATCGCACCGTGGACTACCAGAGGGAAATAGACAGTGGGCGGATGAAATCCGTAATCCATAAGTCGCTTGGCCATATCCAGGGTTTTAACTTTGTGGGCCAGTTGATCTTTATCGGAAAAGACGCATTCATGCATGCAAGGTCTGTCGTAGGCAAGGTGCAATGTCCCTTTTAACCTTTCTTTGATATAATTTGCGTTCAAAACAGCAAGCTGGCTCGCCTTTTTCAGATTCTTCGGCCCCATGCTGCAAATATAACTGTACGCCTTTATCATGACACCAAAACTTCCGTGAAAAGCTGCAACCTTGCCTACGGATTCAGGATAATTTTCTGAAAGGATATATCTGCCGTTTTCCTCAACCACGCGAGGAACAGGCAGAAACGGTTCAAACTCATTCTTGACACATACAGGACCCGAACCGGGCCCTCCTCCTCCGTGGGGCGTTGAAAAGGTCTTGTGCAGATTCAGTTGCATCACGTCAATACCGATCTTGCCCATCTGTACAATGCCCATGACCGCATTCACGTTTGCACCGTCACAATAGACCAGCCCGCCTTTGGAGTGGACGATTTCGGCTATTTCCTGGATGTCTTCTTCAAAAAGACCGAGCGTGTTCGGGTTGGTTACCATGATTCCGGCCGTATCTTCGTCCATGACCTCGGCCACGGCTTCGGCAGACAGGATTCCCTGTTCATTCGATCTTACAGGCACGGGACGGTAACCGCACAGGGCCGCACTGGCAGGGTTTGTACCGTGTGCAGTATCCGGGACGATGATCTTTGAACGTTGCGATCCCTTCTTTTTGTGAAACGCGTGAATAAGAAGCATTCCGCAAAGCTCTCCATGGGCACCTGCCGCAGGCTGAAGGGTGGTCGCGTCCATACCGGTGATTTCGGTAAGATATTGCTCAAATTCAAACATCATCTTGAGCGCCCCCTGGCACAGCCTGGCCGGGAGCAAGGGATGAGCCCCGGTAAACCCTAAAAGGCTTGCCTGTCTTTCGTTGGTCTTCGGACTATACTTCATGGTGCACGAGCCTAACGGGTACATGCCGGTATCCACCCCGAAATTCCACTGTGACAGCCGGGTGTAGTGGCGTACCACGTCAACCTCGCTCAGATCCGGAAAGTCAGGGCCTTCGCCCGTAAGTTCCTGGTCCAGAGGGCACGGTTCAACGTCGCGCCGGGGAAGGGAATATCCGCATCTCCCCTTTTTCCCTTTTTCCCAGAGCAGCGGCTCATTAAGTATCAGGCCTGTGGTACCTAAGGGCTCTTTCATGATCTAACCTCCCAAACCCGGACAAGCCGGAAAATACGAAATTCGAATATCGAAATTCGAAACAATGACCGAATCTCTAAAGCTCAAATGACCGAAACATAAGAAATCGTATTCGACAAAAAACCGCGCTGTTTTGAACATTTGGAAATTCGAGTTTTGAATTTGTTTCGGATTTCGACATTCGATATTCGGGTTTATTTTCTGCCAGAAAAAACACGAATTATGGAACTAAGGAACTAACCAGGGCGTCCATGTCCTCCCTGGACCTGGTTTCCGTGACGCACAAAAGGTAGTGGTTGGCAAGTTCAGGATAGTAGGGGGCTAGCGATAGGCCTGCCACTATCTTTTTCTCCAGAAGGCGCCTGTAGGTGGCCTCAAAGCCCTTATGGAATTCCACTACGAATTCGTTGAATGTGGGGCTGTCAAAGCGAATCTTAAATCCCGCCTTTTTCAGTTCGGATTTAAGATACTCGGCCTTGTCATGGTTGAGACTGGCAAGCTCCCGTATGCCGGTACCCCCGACAGAGGCCATATACATGGCAGCCGCCAAGGCGCAGAGGCTGTTGTTGGTGCAGATGTTGGAAGTCGCTTTTTCCCGGCGAATATGCTGCTCACGGGTCGCAAGCGTCAGGACAAAGCCTCTTTTTCCGTCCAGGTCTTTGGTTTGGCCAATTAGGCGACCGGGCAAGCTGCGCATATACTTCTTTCTGCTTGCGAGCATCCCGAGCGCCGGTCCTCCGAACGAGCGGGGAATACCGAGGCTCTGACCTTCTCCGCATACAATGTCTGCGCCTTGACTCCCGGGATTTTTAAGGAGCCCGTAAGCAAGCGCTTCCGTAAAGGAAACGATAAAAAGGGCCTCTTTTTCACGAACCTTTTCCCCGATGGCCTGGAGGTTCTCAATGCATCCGAAAAAGTTGGGTGACTGAATTGCGACGGCCGCAAGATCGTCCATTTCATCAAGCCCGGCAATATCGGTCACACCGTGATTGAGATAGTCAAGTTCCACAACCTCATAACCGGTGGGCTCAAAATAGGTTTGAACCACTCGACGATACAGGGGATGAATGAGACCGGAGATGGCGACCTTGCTGCGCCTGGTCACCCGGATGGCCATGAGGAGTGATTCGGCCAGGGCCGTGGCACCGTCATAATGCGATGCGGTTGCCACTTCCATGCCCAGAAGCCGGACAGCAAGCGTCTGATACTCATAAATCGCCTGGAGTGTTCCCTGGCTCATTTCCGGCTGGTAGGGGGTATAAGATGTTACAAACTCGGAGCGACCCAGGAGGTAAGATATTGACGCCGGAATAAAGTGTTCATAACTACCTGCTCCCATGAACACCTTGTATTCCGGGGAGACCGCCATGCTGTGGGAAAGAGCCTCCATGTGGTCGTTCAATTCCCACTCGCTCAACTGCTCCGGCAGATTGAGATCACCATTCAAACGGCAATCCTCGGGCACTGTCGAAAAAAGGTCGTCAAGGTTGTCAACTCCCACAACTTCAAGCATTGAAGAAATATCTTCATTCGTATGAGGCAAGTAAAGCATTTATTCTGCTCCTTTCAGCTTTTCCAGGCACGCGATATTAGTCATAAGGGCGTCCATCTCAGATAGATCGCTGGGATTGACCTCAACGAACCATCCGTCGCCGTACGGACTTTTGTTTACCAGTTCAGGCGATTCTTCAAGGTCCGTGTTGACGGCAATAATTTCCCCCCCCACCGGCAAGTAACATTCGACAACGGCTTTGACTGATTCCACGGTTGCGAATTCTTCCCCCTTTTTAAAGGTATCACCTACCTGTGGCAGTTCCACAAAAACAATGTCACCGAGCTGATCCTGGGTATAGTCGTCAAGGCCGACCCTTACCTTATCGCCATCAAGCCTGGCCCATTCATGATCTTCTGCATAGCGCACATCATCCGGCAAATTCAATTCACTGATTTCTTTCATGACCATCTCTCCCTTTTCTACATTATGTTTTTGATGGTGATTATTTCTGATGTATACCCCTGAAAGATAGCCTTAAGCCAGGCGGGTGCATCGTGTTAAAAAAGTTGGACCTGGGTTAGCACATTCCCCGCCTGTCGGCAATGCCGTGCAGTGCGGGGGAACGTATCACTCATGGGGTGCCATGGACAAACTCGTTTGTCCGTGCAAAAGGCGTTGACATGAATATCAAAGGATTACGACTGGTTAGTACTTCAATGA